>JACQOY010000122.1 GCA_016207765.1 Deltaproteobacteria bacterium
GGCCTTGGGGGCCAACCTGGCCTTGGGGGATTTAAAAGGCTTCCCGATCTTATCTTGAACGATCCGGCCGCCAGCCGGCTTCATGCCATGGTTTTTTACGATGATGAGGGGCAGGTTGGGATTCTCGACCTTGTCAGCAAAAACGGGACGTTTATCAACGGGCGTGAAGTGGAGACCTGTCTTTTGAAAGAAGGGGACGAAGTTGCCATCGGCTCCACGAAAATAATCGTGAGTTTCAAATGACTTCAATGACCGGCATGGGGCGTTCCCGCGGAAGGGCGGGTTCGTCCATTTTTCTTGTTGAGATCAAATCGGTAAACCATCGATATTGCGAGGTGCACACCCGTTTGCCGGGGCGCCTTCAGGGTCTGGAAATTTCCATTGTCAATGGGATCAAGAAAGTAATCCGCCGAGGCAAGGTGGATGTCTGGATCGGCGAAGAGAAAAACGGCGAGTCACCGCCTGCTTTCAACAAAAAAGCCCTTGCCTCCTATCATCGGTTTTTAAACGAAATCCGCCGACAACTGAGGCTTGCCGAGCCGGTGAGTTTAAGCCACCTGCAGGCGGGCGCTTCTTTCTGGATAACCGGGGGGGGAGGAGCAAAGGAGGTTTGGCCGGTTGTCAAAAGATTGCTCGAAAAAGCGCTGGCCGATCTGATCCGGATGAGAAGCCGGGAGGGGGCTCTTTTGCAAAAAAACATCGCTGAGCGGCTTAAAAAAGTCGAAGAACTTGCCCTGCAAATGGCCCGTAAAAAAGAGGAGATTCTTTTGGAAAACAAGATGAAGCTCGAACGCCGGATTCAAAAGTTGTTATCCGGCGCCGAACTGGATCCCGGAAAGCTCGCCAATGAAGCGGCTTTTATGGCCGACCGGAGCGATATCACCGAAGAGCTCGACCGGCTCTCGAGCCATTTTGCGCAGATGGCCGGGTTTTTGAAAAGCCGCGAGCCGTCCGGCAGGCCGATGGATTTCCTCATTCAGGAAATGAACCGTGAATGGAACACCATTGCCTCGAAAATACAAAATGCCGAGGGGGCCCAATGGGTGGTCGAGGCCAAATGCGAGATGGAAAAAATTCGCGAGCAGGTGCAGAATATCGAATAATTGACCAGTGACCAGTGACCAGTGACCAGTGACCCAAAGCTTTTAGTCCCTGGTCCCAGGTCCCTGGTCCCTGGTCCCTGGTCCCTGGTCAATCCCCCACTTATTGTCCTCTCCGGCGCCTCCGGATCGGGCAAGACAACCCTCTGCAGGATGATTGCCGACCGCCTCGGCTTTTTTTACTCTGTCTCCCATACAACGCGCCCCAAACGGCCCGGTGAAAAAGACGGGCATGACTATCATTTTGTCAATCGCGCCCAATTTGATAAAATGATCGAAAAGGGTGATTTTCTGGAATGGTCGGAGGTCTATGGGAATCTCTACGGCACTTTGAGGGAACCTGTTTTGGCGCATGCGGGGAAAGGGATGGCGGGGGTAATCCTCGATGTCGATCCGCAGGGAGCCTTGAAAATCAGGAAAGAACTTCCCCGGACGGTCCTGATTTTTGTCCTGGTGCCGAGCCTGTCGGATCTGGAAACGCGGTTGGCCAAAAGGGGGAGCGAATCGCCGGAGATCCGGAAAAAGAGGCTTGAAGAATCCAAAAAGGAAGAGGCTTACAAAAAATATTACAATCATGTAGTGATAAACCAGGATATCGAACAGGCCTTTGGGGAGATAAAAAAAATCATTGAATGCAGCCACAGGAAGTGACAACTGAAAAAGGGCCTCTGGTTGTCAAACTGGACGACGTCATCTCCAGGGTGCAATCCGCCAATTCTTCCGCCGACATCGACCTCATCAAAAAAGCGTATGTCTTTTCCGCCAAGGCCCACGCCGGACAAAAACGCCGATCGGGCCAGCCCTACCTCATTCACCCGCTGGAGGTGGCCAACATTCTGGCCGAAATGAAAATGGACGTTGCCTCCATTGCCGCCGGCATTCTCCACGACACCATCGAGGATACATTGGTGACAAAGCAGGAGTTAAAAACCGTTTTCGGCCTTGAGATCGCCGAACTGGTCGACGGTGTCACCAAACTTTCAAAAATCCAGTTCAATACCCGCATGGAACGGCAGGCGGAAAACTTCCGCAAGATGATACTGGCCATGTCGAAAGACATCCGGGTGATTCTCATCAAGCTGGCTGACCGGCTGAACAATCTCCGAACCCTTCAGTTCATGCCGGAGGAAAAACAGGTGCGCATTGCGCAGGAGACGCTGGATATTTATGCGCCGCTTGCCAGCCGTTTGGGAATCCAGTGGATGAAGATCCAGTTGGAGGATTTGGGCCTTCGTTTTGTGAAGCCCCGCCTCTATCAGGAAATTGAAAAAAAGATCGCCCGCCTGAAAAAGAAGAAGGAGCATTACATCGAGCGGGTGGAAAAAACGGTCAGGGAGCATTTCGGAGATTCCGTCCCTTCTTTCAAGATCATGGGAAGGATGAAGCATATCCATGGCATTTACCGGAAAATGGAGCGGCAGAACATCAGTTTCGAGCAGGTCCATGATCTTCTCGCTTTTCGCATCCTTGTTTCCACAGTGGAGGAGTGCTACGAGGCTCTTGGCCTTCTCCACAGCATCTGGAAGCCGGTTCCCGGGCGATTTAAGGACTACCTCGCCATGCCCAAGGCGAACAATTACCAGTCGTTGCACACAACGGTCATCTGTCTTGACGGCGAGCGGGTGGAATTTCAGATCCGTACCTTCGAGATGAACGAAATCAACGAGCAGGGCATTGCGGCGCATTGGAAGTACAAGGAGGACGGTCATATCGACATGGAGTCGGAGGCGACCTTCCGGTGGTTGCGCCAACTGGTCGACTGGCAGAACGAGCTCAAGGATTCGGTTGAGTTTCTCGATACGGTGAAGCTCGATCTTTTCACTTCCGAGATCTATGTTTTCACCCCAAAAGGGGATGTGCGTCCGCTTCCACACAATGCGACCCCCATCGATTTTGCCTACAGCATCCATACCGATGTCGGTGCGCACTGCGCCGGCGCCAAGGCAAACGGCCGGATTGTCCCGCTGACCCATCATTTGAAAAACGGCGATACGGTGGAGATCATCACCAGCCCCCACCGCCACCCCTCAAAAGACTGGCTCAAGGTGGTTGTCAGCTCCCGGGCAAAGGCGCGGATCCGGCAGTTTTTGAAGCAGGAACAGCGGGAAAAGAGCATCCAGTTGGGGAAAGACATCTATCATGAGGAGTGCGCGAAATTCGGCCTTGACCCCCCGGATTTTCTCAAATCGCAGGCATTGACCCAATATCTGGAAAAAAAAGGGGTGACCGGGGAGAGCAGTTTTTATTCGGCGCTGGCGTACGGAAAAATCGCCATGCCGGCGATTGTTTCGCAGATTGCCCCCGATAAAGTCGGCCGGACAACCGAGCCGAAAGAGGGGGGGCTGTTGCGCAAGATCTTCAACAAGGTGTCCCGCCAGACACGTGATATGGTCCGGATCGACGGCTTGGAGGACCTCTTGGTCACCTTTGGGAAATGTTGCTACCCCCTGCAGGGGGACCCGATTGTCGGTTTCGTGACGCGCGGGAGGGGGGTGACGATTCATCGGCTTGACTGTTCCAAAGTGCCGGCCATCGACCCCGATCGCCGGGTCAATGCCGACTGGAACTATAATACCGAACTTATCCGCACCGCGCGGCTCAAAATACTCTGCGAAGACAAGACGGGAATGCTGGCGGAAATTACGCAGGCGATATCCGACAAGAAACTCAACATTACAAAGGCGATTGTCAGGACCACCAAGGACAAAAAAGCGGTCATCTGGATGGACGTCGGTGTTCGCGACATCAATGCTCTTCACGCCTTGATGAAGTCGGTCGAAAAAATTGACGGGGTTATTGCGGTGGGACGGGAATTGGGATAGTGCCTGGGTGCCCGGGTGCTCGCGTTTTTACACGGGCACTTTATTTATCCGGCTTTCACGACCACGCCGGATCGAATGCAACGGGTGCAGGCACGGACGCGGCGGACCGCCTTTCCGATCAAAACACGAACCGTTTGAAGGTTGGGCATGGAATGTTTCACCGTCTTGTTATTGGCGTGAGACACATTGTGCCCGATGAGCGATTTCTTTTTGCAATAGAAACATGAATAAGCCATAGAGGGGGGAAGCCTTAACAGACAAACCACAATGATATCAACAAAAAAATCGGCAAATTCGGAAGAAAAAGGGAAGGGGGATTCCACGCAACAGGTGGGCTCCGCCGGTGAGGATATTGCCGAAGGGTATCTCCGATCGAGGGGTTTTTCGATTATCGAGCGGAATTTCCGCTTTCGGGGCGGGGAAATTGATTTGATCGCCGAAAAAAAGGGGGAACTCCATTTCGTGGAGGTGAAAACCCGCCGGAACGGCTCTTTTGGCGATCCCCTCCAATCGATCGGCCGGTCCAAGCAGGCCCATCTCTCCCGTTCCGCACAGATGTATCTGGTGAAAAACGGCCAATGGAAGTCGAACCCCAAATGTTTTTCCGTCCTTGTGGTCCATGAAGGGGGGGAAGAGGCGGTTGAGTTTATTCCCAACGCTTTTGAGGTGGTCGGAAACTATTATTAATCCTCTAGACATTTTCCCGCTGGTAAATATATACGTCGAGTTCCGATGGCACCCCAAAATCTCCTTCAACTCTTTGCCGAAACGGTTCAAACGCGCAGCGATTCTCCCTGTTTCCGGTACAAGGAAGAGGCCCGGTGGAATACCTTAAACTGGAACGAGGTTTTCAAAAAGGTTCTCACTCTGGCCGGCGCCTTGAAAAAACTGGGGGTCAAAAAAGGGGACCGGGTTTCCATCTTCGCCCAAACCCGTTACGAATGGACTCTGGCCGATTTGGCCATTTTATCCTGCGGCGCCGTGACGGTCCCCATTTATCAGTCGAACCTTCCCGATCAGGCCGCCTACATTATTGAAAACGCCGGGGCCCGGCTGATTTTTGCCGAGGATGCCGCCCAGCTGAAAAAAATCGATCAGGTGCGTCACGAACTTCCGCTTCTGTCCCAGATCATTCTTTTTGATGACGGCGAAACGGCCCGGAAACAGGAGGGGATTTACTCTCTTGAAGAAGTGATGCTGTTGGGAACGGAGGAAGAGGGACGCAAAATATTTGAAGAGATGCGCGATGGCCTCGATGGCGAGGCCGATGCGTCGTTTGTCTACACTTCCGGCACTACCGGTCCTCCGAAGGGGGCTGTTCTCACCCACCGGAATTTTCTGGCCGAGTTGACGGCGCTTGATGCCGTGTTTGATTTCGAGCCTCACCACGAATCGCTCATTTTTTTGCCGCTCGCCCATATTCTGGCCCGCGTGGTTCAATTTGCCCAGCTTCAGCGCGGTTTTATCCAGTGTTATGCCGAAAGCATCGACAAACTGCTGGATGATGTCCGCGATGTGGGGCCGCACCTGATGGCATCCGTCCCCCGGATTTTCGAAAAGATCCATACGCGGGTCATGCAGGGGGTGGAAACTTCCTCCGACGCCAAAAAGAAGATATTTCAGTGGGCGCTGAATGTGGGGCACGAGAGGGCTCGGCTGATGACGGCCAAAAAACGGCTCCCCCTGATATTGCGCCTTAAATGGGAAGCGGCCTTTCGGCTGGTTTTTGCCAAACTGCACCACAAACTGGGGGGGAGGATCAAATTTTTCATCTCCGGCGGGGCTCCTTTGTCCGTCGAGATCGGTGATTTTTTCCATGCGGCCGGTTTCATCATTTTGGAGGGTTACGGCCTGACCGAGACAACCGCCGCGATCACCTGCAATACCCTCAAGGATTTGAAGATCGGCACGGTCGGCAAACCGCTTGAAGGAGTGGAGATCAAAATCGCCGAAGACGGGGAAATTCTGGCCCGCGGCGATGTGGTCTTCAAGGGTTATTACCGGCGCCCCGAAGAGACCGCTGAGGCGTTGAATTCCGGCGGCTGGTTTCACACGGGCGACATCGGGGTGATCGATGCAGAGGGTTTTTTGAAGATCACCGACCGGAAAAAGGACATTATCGTGACGGCGGCCGGCAAAAACATCGCCCCGCAGAATATCGAAGGCCTTTTGAAGACTGATCCGCTTATCTCTCAGGTGATGGTGCATGGCGACCGCCGTAAATATCTGTCGGCCCTGATCACTCTCGATAAAAACGAGGTCATCCAGTATGCCAAGTCAAACCGGATTTCCTTTCAGGATTACGCCGATCTGGTGGAAAACGAGAAAATCTACGACCTCATCAAACAACGCATCGAGGAAAAAAACAGGCATCTTGCCCGCTACGAGTCGATCAAGAAATTCGCCATTTTGAAGGACGATTTTTCCGTCGAAACGGGAGAATTGACCCCCACTCTCAAGGTGAAACGCAAATTCACCTCCGAAAAATACAAAGAAGTCCTCGACAGCCTTTATCAGGACTAAATCATTTCATGTTAAATCATTTCATTGACGAGGCTCCCAAATTCATCGATAATGACGCCACCTTAACCCAATAAAGGAGGGTCAAAATGGCCGCACAAGGTTCTTCGGGACAATCCACTGGGTTGGCTCCCAACGTTGCATCGCTACTCTGTTATGTCTGCACTTTTATCACCGGTATTGTTTTTCTGATTATTGAAAAAGACAACAAGGATGTCCGGTTTCATGCCTGGCAGGCGATTATTTTCGGCATTGCCGCTTTGGTAGTCCAGATTGGGCTTTCAATTTTAGGGGCCATTCTGGGGGCCATTGCCAGCGTCATGGGGCTTATCATCGGCATTCTGGCCCCGGTTGTTTGGCTTGTTTTCTTCATTTTCTGGATCATTTGCATGATCAAGGCCTATCAGGGGGAACGCTATAAACTCCCTATTTTAGGTGACATGGCTGAAAAGCAGGCCGCGAAATGATTTGCGGGTAGGGGCGCACAGCCGTGCGCCCCTACGTCTGGATTTTGTTTTCGTTTATCAAAACTATTTTTCCTGTCGTGGTTCTCCTTGTCATCCTCACCGCCGGGTGGTGGGTAGCGCCGGAGCAGGTTGCGCCGATTCCCCTCTGCGGATTCAAGTATCTTTTTGGCATCGACTGTCCCGGTTGCGGGCTGACACGTAGTTTTCTTGCCATCGCCCGCGGAGATATTCTTGATGCCTTTCATTACAATGCCGCCGGTCCCCTGATTTATCTTTTTTTGGGGGGCTATGCGGTCGATTTGTCGCTTAAAGGGGTGCGGGGAAAAGGTTTGAACGTCTCTGCTCGTGCGTCGGAAATCTTTGGCATCGTCGTTGGTCTTCTTCTTTTTGGCCACTGGATTATTCGGTTGGCCAATGGGCCAACTCCGGAGTGGCCGGCCCTCCTATTTTTCCATTGAAAAATCCCCGCGCCTCAGGTAGCGATGGCGGAAGGAGGATTTACCCATGGCTTTAACGGCAAAGCAGATTTTTGAAGAAAAAATCGCTCAAAAACTCAAAGACAACGCGGAAAAAATCAAAACAATCAGCACCATCTACCAGTTCAACCTGACCGGTGATGCACCATGCATCTGGACACTTGATCTAACCTCTCCGGGGGGGAATATCTCCGAAGGGGCATCAGCCTCGGCCAAGTGCACGGTAACCATTTCGACCCAGGATCTATCCGACATCGTCGAAAAGAAGCTCAATCCCCAGATGGCCTTCATGTCCGGCAAGCTGAAAGTGGCCGGTGATATGGGGCTGGCGCTTAAACTGGGAAATATCTTGTAGGGACAATTTGTTGTCGCCCCCCAAAAAACCCAAACAACCACCTGGTGGCCGGCCACTTGGCGGCCATCCACTCGTTTTATCGATGCTCAAAGGGGATAAGCGGGCTTTGGCTCGTCTCATGACCTTTGTCGACAACCGCCATGAAGATCTCATGAAGATCATGGGCGAAGTTTATGAGCATTCCGGAAAGGCCCGTCGTATCGGCATCACGGGCCCTCCGGGGGCGGGGAAGTCGACCCTTGTCGACAAACTCATCGGTCATTTCCGGAAGGAGGGGAAAAAGGTGGGGGTCGTGGCCATTGATCCCAGCTCACCTTTTACCGGCGGGGCCGTATTGGGAGACCGGATCCGGATGATGGATCACAGCAGTGATGAGGGGGTTTTTATCCGGTCGCTCGGTTCGCGCGGATCGCACGGCGGCCTGTCGCGCGCCACGCGGGATGTGGTTTGCCTCATGGACGCCTTCGGGTTTGACACGATTCTCATCGAAACGGTCGGAGTGGGACAGACCGAGCTCGATATCATGGCTGTCGCCCATTCCACGGTTGTTGTGCTTGTGCCCGAGGCGGGAGACACCATCCAGACAATGAAGGCGGGGCTGATGGAAATCGCCGATATCTTTGTGGTGAACAAGGCCGATCGCGAGGGGGCCGACCGGATTTATGCGGAACTCCTGATGCTGTCCGATATGTATTCCTCCCGATGGAAAGTCCCTGTCCTGAAAACGGAGGCGACCGGCGGCAAGGGAATCGGGGAGCTGGTGCGTGTCCTTTCGAATCATGCCGAATTCATGAAAATTAATCCTTTGGCCCATGAGCATGCCCAAAAAATTCTGGAGGAGGAATGCCTCGATATTTTTCTCTCCGAGGTCCATTCCTTTCTTGCCTCCCGGTTTAAAAAAGGGGGAGCTTACGGCAACAC
>JACQOY010000013.1 GCA_016207765.1 Deltaproteobacteria bacterium
GCTTATTCCAGAGTGTATTATTTTGGGGTTCAAAATTACTCTCAATTAAAGGGGCGGCGTGAAAAATCTAATCTTGAAGGGAATTGTCGGATTAGTAGTAGTGGTGGTGGGGACATCCTGTGGAGGCAATACCGACTCTTTGATGAGCGCCGATATTGGGAGCGGAACTGATGAAGAATTCACAGGGGAAAGCCTTGAGGGAGGGGCTGTTTCCGAAGTGGAGATTGATGGATCGACCGGCGAAGCGGTTCTTGATTTTGGGGAAATCCCCGACAGCCGGCGGTATGTCCTTTCCATTTATCATTATAGCGAATCGGGGAGCGCCGATGCCTTTGCGCTTGGGAGCGTGAACGAAGAGGGGATCGATTTCAGGGGACTTAAATTGGCCGGTCTTTTGTCCGATGAATCGGAAGACATGACGGAAGATTTTCATGAGTGGCTTCGCCATGAAGAAGAATATCTCGACGAGGAAGCGAGGCTCAATAACCCGAATCTGTCCGGTCTCAGGGCCGCTAAAGGGTCAATCGATCCGGCCGTCGGAAGCACGAAGAGCTTCAAGGTGCTTAATTCCTTTGGCGGTGCCGGAAGCACCTCAACCGTTACGGCTGTACTGCGCTACAAAACATCCAATTTTCTTCTCTATGTTGATGAGCGCAACGTCGACAGCCTTTCCGACAGCGACCTGGAAGAACTGGCCATTCCATTCGATGCGCTGATTCCTGAAGAGAGGGCCCTTTTTGGCGAAGAATCGGATATCAACGGTGACGGCCGGTTTTCCATTCTTCTCACACAGGAAGTCAATGAGCTTGGCGGTTCCAGCGGGGGGATTATCACCGGTTTCTTTTATGCCGTGGATCTTTTTTCATCCTCCACCTACCCCCAAAGCAACGAACAGGAAGTTTATTACACCTTTGTTCCCGATCCCGATGGGGCTTTTGGGTCTCCCATTTCAAAATCATTTACCCTGTCCAATATTCTTCCGGGGGTTCTCCCGCATGAGTTTCAACACATGATCAATTTTAACATGCATTATTTCGTCAACGATGGGGCGGCCGAGGCGGCCTGGTTGAACGAGGGTCTGGCGCATCTGGCGGAAGACATCTACAGCATGAACGACGCCGGTTACATGGAAAAAACCGGAATCGAAAATTCTGCCCGTATGGCCGGCTACTTGAGGGACATCGACAACATCTGCTTTTCCTGCGGCGCCTCCCTCTATCAGCGCGGAGGTTCCTATCTTTTTATGCGTTACCTCTACGAACAGGCCGAAAAGGGGAATTTGAGCGGGGCCGCCTCCAGCGCCGGGCTGATCGGCCGTCTTTTGGATACGGACGCCACCGGGGTGCAAAACGTCGTCCAAGCGGCATTGGGAGAGGATGTTCCCACAGGGCCCGGTTTCCGGCGAGGCCTGATGGGGCCGTTTGGCGTGGCGGTTTTTATGAGCAACACGGCGTTGTCCGGCGGCGATTCGCGGCTGGAATTTAGCGGCATCAATCTGCGGGCCGCGGCGGATGACAACCGCGGCACCGTTTTGGACGGGCCGGTTGTCCGTTCTGCCACCTCCTTTCCGGTGACAAAAACCATTGCCCGGGGGTCGATCAGTTATCTCGGTCTTAAAGGGGAAGATATCCGCCGTCTCGGAGGGAAACTCAAACTCGAAATGGGAACAGGCCCCAATTCGGGGGCCTATTTGATCCAGACAGGGCTTTAAAAGGGATGGACAAGGGACCAGAGACTAGGGACCAGGGACCAGGGACCAAAAGCTTTGGGTCACTAGTCACTGGTCACGGGTCGCTGGTCGTTGTAAGGTGTTAACCCTCATTGTAGAGGGTTTTTTTATGCCCGAAAAAACAACAGTCCGTTTTATCTCTCTCGGATGCCCCAAAAACCTTGTCGATTCGGAGGTGATGGTGGGACATCTGATGAACGATGAGTTCACTGTCGTGCGGCCCGATGCCCCCAGTGATGTGGCGGTTGTGAATACCTGTGGTTTTATCGAGGCCTCAAAACAGGAATCGATCAATACCCTTCTTGAGATCGCCCAAGAGAAGAAGAAGGGATCGCTTAAATTGCTGGTGGCGGCCGGATGTCTGGCCCAGCGCTACAGCCAAGATCTGCCGGGGCTTCTTCCCGAGGTGGATGCATTCATCGGAACCGGTGATTTTTCCCGTCTGGGCTTGATCATCCGCAACAGGCTTAAGGGAGGAAAGAAACGAAACTATGTCGAGTATCCAAAAGAACTCCCCACCGCCCGGACAACACGGGCCTACGCCACTCCCTCTTACAGCCGTTATGTGAAAATCGCCGAGGGATGCTCGCATTCCTGCTCTTTTTGCATCATTCCCAAAATGCGCGGGGGCCTGAAAAGCCGGCCGACTGACGATGTGGTCGAAGAAATCCGCCGCGGGTGCGATGAGGGGGTCAAGGAATTCAACCTGATCTCCCAGGATTTGAACGAGTACGGCCGTGACCGCCGGCCAGTGGCCGGGCCCATAGAAAAGACAAGCCTTTTTGGTCTTCTCACGAAGATTGCAGACCTGCGGGGCAATTTCTGGGTCCGTCTTCTCTATATGTATCCCCTCCAATTTCCCGACCGGCTTATCGACTTGATTCGCGATCATCCGCATGTGGTGAAATATGTCGACATTCCCCTTCAGCATATCGACGATGCCATCCTGAAATCGATGCGTCGTGGTTCGAACGCCCGCTACATTTACCGTCTCATTTCCAAATTAAAAGAAAATATCCCGGATATTGTCTTGCGAACCACTTTCATCACCGGCTATCCCGGCGAAACAGACGAGGCGTTCGATCGGCTGATAAAATTTGTGCGGGAAATGGAATTTGACCGTGTGGGGGTTTTTACCTACTCTGCCGAAGAGGGGACGCCGGCTTTCAATCTGCCCAATGGCGTGCCGCAGACAATAAAGGAAGAACGGCGCGATATTCTCCTGCAGGTTCAACAAGCGGTTTCCCTCAAGAAAAATCGGCGATATGTCGGCCGGACCCTCAAAATGCTCTACGAAGGGGCGTCAACGCAGAGCGAATTCCTCGGATCCGGACGCTTCTACGGCCAGGCGCCGGAAATTGACGGCGAGATCCTTATCCGGAAAGGAAAGGCTGAGCCGGGCGCTTTTGTTGATGTGAAGATTGTAGAAGCCTTTGAATACGATCTTTTGGGAGAAATTGTCGAGTGAATGCCAGCCGATCCCTTTCCTTTTTTGTCCTTTTCCTGACTCTGTTTATTCTGAACACATTTTTTGTGTTCCAGACCGGCTTCATGGAAGATATCGACCGGCGGGTCTATGAGTTCCTTTTTGTCTTCAAGTCTGCCGGCCGGTTGCGGATCAGCCATTGGCTTACTTTCCCTGGAAATGGCGCAACGCTTTATGTACTGGCTGGATTATTCATTCTCTGGTTTGTCGTGCAACGCCGCTTTGGCGCCGCCATCTGGTATTTTGCCTCTTTGGCAGGGGGTTTTCAACTCAATGCCTTTTTAAAAATCTGTTTCGAACGGGTACGGCCGGTCGGTTATGATCCCGCCTATCTGCCCCACACTTTTGCCTATCCCAGCGGGCATGCATTTGATTCGTTTGTTTTTTATTTTCTGACCCTGTTGATTATCTCCGGGAAATGGCCGGGTCCCTTGAGAGTACTCACACTTTTTTTGGCGGTTCTTCTGGTTTTAAGCATTGGGGCCAGCCGGATTACCTTGGGAGTGCACTGGCTCTCCGATGTGACGGGAGGCTTGTTCCTGGGAGCGGCATGGGTTTTTTTGAATCTTGTTTTGGTGAAGAAGCTGAAAGAGAAAGATCTGTGAGCGGCTTTTTCAGCCGGAGGGGATAAACCGCCGGGAAAAAGCCCGCCGCCAAGGAAACACCCACGATGAAAACGGGGTTCAAGTATCCCAGGAATGAAAATGTCTGGATGACCGCATGATAAACAATGCCCGCCCAAACGATTGTTTTCATGGTGCGCGCCGTTTTTCGGGAATAGATCAAAAGCGTGGTCAACTTTGAAAATTTTTCTCCCGGAAAAGAAACGGCGACCCCGCTTATTTTGCGGGTTCCGGAGCCGATAATCATCCCGATATCGCTTGCCGCCAGCACCGGCGATTCATCCAGGAGGGAACCAACCATGCCGGCAATTTTACCCCCCTCCCTGGCTTTTTTGATTTTGTTGATCTTTTCTTCCGGCAGACACCGCTCATAAATCTGGTTTAGGCCGTGGGCATAGGTCAAATGGGCGATTTCCTGGCCATGGTCCCCCGTGATCATGATCGGCTTGATGTGGAGTTTTGTGAGCTGGTCCAGCATCGGTTTCACATCAGTGCGAAAAGTATCGACAAAACTCATAATCCCGCGGGCCAGACCATCCCAGCCGCACACCAACACCGTTTCTCCCATCATTTCCAGTTCTTCGGCACGTTCGCGCATGGCCCGGGAAATTTGCATCTGAAAGCGTTTCAAAAAACGCATGTTTCCGACGACGACAAAATGTTCCCGACTGCCTGGTTCGTTTATCGTACCGCACAGGCCGAGCCCTGGGTGACTCTGAAAGTTTTTGACCTTGTATTTGGGAATTTCGAGGTGCCAGGGATGCGTTTTCATTCCTTGAGCCAACGGGTGGGAGGACGAGGCCTCGAGCGAAAAAACGGCGGACAACAGGGTTTCCTGATTCACCCCTTGTTCCAGGAGTAGTTGGGAGAAGACAAACTCCCCCTTTGTCAGGGTCCCTGTCTTGTCGAAGAACAGGGTCTTCATTTTTGCCAGCAAAGAAAACAGTGAGGCGTCTTTCAAAAGAATTCCCTGCCGAATGGTTTGATCCAGTGCGATGCGCAGAAGCTTTGGGAGGACGATGCACGCGATCAGACCCGGAAGCGCCGTTGGGATGATGAGAACAGCGAAGGACACAGGAGAAGTCGCCGGTTTAAAGATCAGAAAACCCGCTGTAGCCAGGGCCGATACGGTCAAAAGGCCAAAGAGGCCCCTGATTCGATGCCATCGAACTGCCTTGGAGCAACTTTCCACCGCCTTTTCCACCAACTGGATAAACTGTTCGAGAAAACCGGTTTCTCCCGTTTGGGTCGCATGGACGGTAACGGCCCCATCCTGATTCATCGATCCGCCGGTGAGCGTTTCCCCTTTTGCTTTCAACTGCGGGAGGGAATCGCCGGTAAACATCGATTCATCCACGCGGGTGGTGCCGGCAACGACCTCTCCGTCGCAAGGAATGGTTTCACCCGGAAGAATCCGGATCAAATCACCCTTTTTGATTTGGGAGGCGTCAATATCGACGGTTTGTTGCCCTTTGATGATATGGGCCTTGACCGATCGGAGTGTTTTAAGGTTTTCGACAATCATAAAAAATCCCGTCCCGCGTTGCGGGACGGGATTTTGGAAAAACAGAATTCCGGTATCATTACCTTTTCGTGACAACCGTTACACAATCTTTTTCATCGCTGGTTCCCTTTTCCTTTTCTTTTGAGGCGATTCCAACGATGCGGGCAGGGAGCAACACTGTCTGTTCCCGTGGGGCACGGCCGTTGTTCATGGCATCGGTGTTATAAACCCATCGGAGATTTTTCCCCTTGGGGTTTTGGCAGGCCACTTCGATGGAGTCGAGCGTATCGGACTTGTTGTCGTCGGCGGCCCGGTCCTTCGAGCGTATGCCCGCCATCACCTCTTCCTTGTTGCATTCGAACTTCTTGGGCGCCTTCTGGAAGTCGCCGGTGATCTGCGGGGGGTTGTCCATGGCCCCCACCTTTCGGCAGATGGTGCTGATGGCATCGATGGCATCTCTATCCTTGATATCGGTGTAGGCCACCCCCTGGACGCGGTAGCCGTCCGGGCAACAGCTGATGTGCCATTTGCGGTCGTTTCCGGCACAGTCATTTGAGTATTCAACGGTGCCGCCGCAGGCCCCTTGGGCATTCACTTTTCCGGCAAGGCCGAGCATTAAGGCAACAACGGCGAGAAAGACAAAAGAACTGGTTTTCATCGGTGTATCCTCCTTGAATAGGGTTAGAATAATCGCTATAAAAACAAAAATTTAATCCGGACCGGTTTAGCACAGAACGATTTGGGGCACAAACGGTTTTTTGGAGAGTTTTTTGGATGTGAGTTTTGTCAAGAATCCCCCCCGCCCCCCTTTGACAAAGGGGGGGAGAGGGGGGATTTTGCCTTTTCATTCCTTCACACCGGGGTCCAGGCCGGTGTGAAGGAGGAAAAAACTACTTAATCGATGCTTATGAAGACATCCATTTCGACGTTCCCTGAATCGCAATAGTTAGTCTCATCCGACTCTCTTGCGTAGGCAAAGGTGCTGACAGCCGCGGTGAGATCATCCTTGCCGAATAAAGCGATCCCTCCGTTGGTGACCGCCACCAGCGTCTCGTCCACCATCAGGGTCCTGCGGAAGGCCCAGTCGCATTCGGTCTCCGATTCCGAAATCGTAAAGACATCCGCGGCGCTTAAGCTCGCTTCGGCGTTAAAGCCCGAATCGACATCAATGGAGGTAATGGTCAGGTAACTCCTGCCGATGGAATCGTAGTATCCATCCCCGGTAATCTCGTAGTCGTAGCCGGAGATGGGGACGGCAATGATCCCCTCTTCCTCAAAATAGGAAAAGGCACGGTGGTCCCCCAGCGCCTCCGATCCGTCCGGAAGATCCTCAAAGGCATGCGAGAATTTGAGGGAGGGGTTCGATCGATCGCTCACATCAAAGAGGGAGAGCTGAACCGAGCCGTCCCATCGATCGGAGACTCCCACCGAAAGGAGGTGATCCTCGTCAACCGATTCGAGATAAGTGGAAAAACCGGGGACCTCAAGGGCTCCGGTGAGCGAGGGATTTTCCGGATCGGAAAGATCAATGGTAAAGAGGGGGTCGATGCTCATATAAGTCACCACGTATCCCCAATCGTCCGTAAAGTGGGAGGCATAGACCTCTTCCCCTTCGCCAAACGGGCCGACGACAGCGAGTGTTTCCAGTTCCCCGCCGTCATTTTTGAGGATTTTGAGATAATTCGAGCGATTCCAGTCGTCGTCTCGTTGGGTGAAAACAACGCGGACAAGGCCGTCCTCCGAATCCATTGAAAACTGATCATTCAGGTAACCGTCGATGAAACCGGCGCTTTTCACCTCGAACGTATTTCCCTTGAAGTAGTCGAACGAAAAGATGCTGGTTGAATCGGTGTCGTTTTGAATCGCCACCAAAAGGTTCTCTTCGGTGGCCCGAACAAAAGTCTCGTAGGGAACCCCCATGACAAGCCCTGTCGAGATTGGGGAACTCTCCAAGCCGTCCGACAACGGAAGGGCCACAACCGATACCCAGTAGTTGTGATCGTATTCATTACCCCCCTCGTAGACGAGGACGTTGGCGCAATCATCCTCCTGTAAATCAGTCTCATCGTCATCGAGCGCCCCATGAGGGACAATTTCTTCCAATTCCCTGGTATCTGTCGAACGGTACCCTTGGGCGACCCAATAGAGGACCTCGTCGGTCGAGTCGTATCGCGCCGTGACGTAGTCTTCCTCGATTGCAATGGTGCGGGCAACGACGGGGTTTTCGGGGTCGGAAAGGTCGATGAGCCAGAGGCGATTTTCAGACGAGACGTCGGCGATCATCAAGTCGTCATCATTATAGTTGTTGTGGACAGTGAAAACCGCGGCCCAGTTGTCGCCCAGAAAAAGCTCTTCAATCGTGCCGGAGAGTTCCAGAGTTGAGAGGAGGCGGGCTTCATCAACCGGTGAGACCTGATAGAGGTAGATATCGTTTCCATGGGATGTCAGGAGCCGATCGTCGTAAGATTTGGCGAGGTCGGCCTCCGCCACTTCATGATCTTCCGACTCGGTGGAGGCATCGGTCTCCGTATCCGAATCGGCGTCGGCTGAATCGTCTGAGCCGCCGGATTCGGCGGAACAGTCGACATCATCGCGGTTGCAGGCCGATCCGCTCGATTCGGCCAAGTCTTCATAGTAGGCCACCAGTTCGTCACAGGAGCTTAATTGCCTTAAAGCGCCCAACCCGGTTTTTTCGGGATCCGGATCGGGGCCCGTTCCCAGTTTTTGGGCGCTACAGTGGAGCGTCAACAAAAACAGGCCGATTATCATCAGGCATTTGAGATACGTTTTCATACTTCACTTCTCTTTCTCTGGACCTGTTCAGTTTACTGACCCCCCTTTTCCCTTTTTACAAATCCTCGCATTCCAGCGTTTCATCGTTCCAACAGCGGTCCTCGCCGCATTCACAACCCATCGTCAGAGCGGCGGTACAAGGGACATCTTCTCCCCGTTGACTTTCGCATGAATCGACACAGCCGTCGGAAAATTCAATCCATTCGCCTCCTGCATCGACGCAGGTCTGTTCTTCATCCGCCGTATCGGCATCCTCGCCGCCGGTTGTGGGATTGCCTGTGTCGGTTCCCCCTTCGCCGCAGGCGTAAAACGAGAACGTGGCGGCAAGGCAAAACAGAAACATCAAAAGATAAAGATATTTTTTCATTGTGGTTCTCCATCGGTTTTTTTGGTGAGTGGAAAAAGCTGAAAGTTCGCCTGATAGACCCCTGTTGATTTTTGATCCTGACTCGCGATGGCCAGAAGTTCACGTCGGAAGCGCTGAATCAATTCTTTCACCTGTCTGGAATTGACCGAAGAAAGGCCGATGGTGACGGAGGATATTTCCCTTTCCGGAGCCGGAAACCGGTCGATCGATTCCGCCCCCTTCTGCATCATCTCTTTATGGAACTGCGCCACCGACGTTGAAGCCACCTCATCGCCGGTTGAAATCAACCCGTCTGTCTGGACGAGTCTTCCCGTTTCGTCCCTTTTAATCAGCTCCAACTGCTCCAGTTCCTTGAGGGCTTTTTCCGCTTCGGAGGCAGTGATGGGGGGAATAAGCTGATGGGCGATCCATGCGGAATCTTCCCGAAAGCCATCGATGCCGACCAGTTCGCGAACAGGAATGAAATACCAGTTGGCGTAGTAGTCGTACTGCGCTTGGCTTAAGGGATTTACTTTTTTGTAAAAGCGGTGGCGGATCAACTGCTCGGCGTAGAATTTCTTTTCCTCAACCGTGGCAGACTGATTGAGCAGAACCAGATTTCTGAAAAAGGTTGTTTCCTCTTTGTTGAGCTTTAAGGCGCGGGCGAATTTGTCGATGCCGTCCGGAGAGATGTTTCTTTTTCCGTCCATCACCAGTTTTAAAAAGTTGGGTGAACGAAACCCCGCCTGCTTCGAAAAGAACCGAAACGAAAAAGGGCCCTTTTCTTCTTTGAGCGATGCATACAGGTCTTTTAGAAACGACCGGTAGTTGTCGTATTCGAAGAGATGAGGTTTTTTTATATTTCTCATTCTATTTCCTGGCAAGTCTCATCCGTACAAGCAATTTCAGGTTCAATGGCAATGTCACAAGTTGATATAACATCTTCTTCTGCATTGTATTCGTCCTCGAGTTGATTGTATTCCTCCACAAGCGATTCTAAACTTTCAACATCCGCGGCAAGAGATGAATAGACGAGGTATGTTTGCGGACCGCCGCAGGCTTTGCTTCCATAAGCGATTGTGTAGCAATCATCATCGGCATTACATGAACGGTCTTCGATCAGGGTTTGTATCTGTGTGTCCAGATCATCCAATTCTGTTCTATAATCTCTCCCTGAATCGCCACTCTCTCCGCAATTGAGCGTTAAAACGAGAGAGCCGATCAGGGTTAAATATGTTGCAAAGCGTTTCATAAACATTCCTTTCATTGTTTTAAATATCGGACACCCCATGTGTCCTATGTACCTATTATCGGCAGGAAGGTCAAGAAAGTTGCTTAAAAAGTGTATTCTATAAGAATAC
>JACQOY010000119.1 GCA_016207765.1 Deltaproteobacteria bacterium
CGATTGATCTCATCTTGAAGAGGCTTGTCCCTCGCGATGCGGCCCTCCTGAAATTGAGAATGGAAAAAAAGGAGTCGGTATCCGACGATCGGATTAAAAAGGCGCAGGCGCATCTTTTGGGTCTCGACCTTGAAAAGGGAAAAACAACCGACCCTGCAAGCCTTTTTCTTGAATCCGGTTTTTTTGTCTGTTCGAAGGCCCTTTTGCCGGTGCATTTGGAGGCCTGTCGGGTGATTCAGCAGAAGATGGCCCGGCCTCTGGGATTGCTTCTCAGGCGCTATGTTGACAAAAATCTTCCCCTTAATTCGGAAAAGACGGTGCTTCTCTATCAAAAGGAGATCGCCCAAATCGGTCAGGCTATGATAGGCTAAGGAAACAAAAGCTTACACATCAAATATGGGCAAAATAGTAAAGAAAAAGGATTTCGAGGGGAATCTGGGGCTTAAAGACCAGGTGGCCCGCAATGAAAGCGCGGTTTCGGGGGTCTCCGCCGTCGGCGACCGGCGGGTGATTTCAAAAGAGATCTATGCCGCATCCTCGGAAGCCCAGGGGATTATCGACGAGGCTCGTGCCGAGGCGCAAAAAATAAGGCGCGAAGCCGAGGGGATTTTGCAACGGGTCAACGAGGAGATGGAAAAGGCCA
Organism: Deltaproteobacteria bacterium; assembly: GCA_016207765.1. Classification (GTDB taxonomy): domain Bacteria; phylum UBA10199; class UBA10199; order UBA10199; family SBBF01; genus JACQOY01. The sequence continues at coordinate 644 of JACQOY010000119.1, forward strand.
GGAAAAAGGGTTTTGAAGAAGGGGAAGAAGAGGGGTTGGCCGAGGTGTCCGAAATGCTTCTGGCCGCCACCCATGCAAAGGAAAAGATGTTCGAGGGGGTTGAGCGGGAAATCATCAAGCTGGTTTATGATATTTCGGAGAAAATTGTCGGGCGCGAGTTGGCCGAACATGAAACCGCCATCGTGGATTTGATCCGTCAGGCGTTGCACACCGCCATCGGCAAAAATATCGTCATCCTGGTCAACTCTCAGGATTTGGAGACGGTCAAGGCCCATCAGCCGCAGTTGATACAGGTTCTCGACACATCGCGGACGATCCAGATCCGCGCGAGCGAAAAAGTGGCCCCGAAGGGGTGCCTCATCGAGACGGAGATCGGGACGATTGACGCGCAGTTGGAAACGCAGTTGGAGGCGATAAGGAGGGCGCTGGGGATTGAATGACCAGGGACCAGAGACCACGGACCAGGGACCAAAAGCTTAGGTCACTGGTCACTGGTCACGGGTCACGGGTCAATGACAATATGCCGCAAACCGCACAAATCATCGATTTCGAAAAATACCGCCGGGCTTTGGCCGATCTGACACTCTACAAGGTGAAGGGAAAGGTGACGGAATTGACCGGTCTCGTCGTTAAGGCGGTTGTGCCGAATGTCCGTATCGGAGAACTTTGCCTCATCGAATCGTTCTATCGCAAGGAGCCGATCAAGGCGGAGGTGGTGGGGTTTAAAGATAACAATGTGCTTCTTATGCCTCTGGGCGACCTCGAGGGAATCGGCCCGGGAAATGACGTGGTTCCGACGCGCCACTGTCTGATGGTGCCGGTCGGTTTTGAACTCTTGGGGAGGGTGCTGGACGGCTTGGGTGATCCCATGGACACCGCGCAGAAAGGGGAACTCAAATGCAGGGAATTCTACCCGGTGCACACAAGCCCCCCCGATCCCCTTTCCCGCAAACGGGTCACGCATCCCATCTCCGTCGGGGTCAAGGCGATCGATGCCATGCTGACTGCGGGGGAGGGACAGCGTTTGGGGCTCTTTGCCGCCGCCGGTGTGGGAAAATCGGTGCTGATGGGGATGATTGCGCGCAATACCGAGGCCGATATCAACGTCATTTGTCTGGTGGGGGAGCGGGGTCGCGAAGTGCGCGATTTTCTGGAGCAGGATTTGGGGCCTGAAGGGTTGAAGCGGTCGGTAATTGTCTGTTCCACCTCCGACAAGCCGTCGCTGGTCCGATCGAAAGCGGCTTATGTCGCCACCGCCATTGCCGAATATTTCCGCGATCACGAAAAAAAGGTTCTTTTGATGATGGATTCGGTGACCCGGTTTGCGCGCGCGTTGCGTGAAATCGGTCTTGCCGTCGGCGAGCCGCCGGCAAGACAGGGTTTTACCCCCTCGGTTTTTTCCACGCTCCCCCGCCTTCTGGAACGGGCGGGGAATTCCGACAAAGGTTCGATCACCGCTTTTTACACCGTCTTGGTGGAAGGGGACGACATGAACGAACCGGTGGCCGACGAGGTCCGCTCCATTCTTGACGGCCATGTGATTCTCTCCCGCGATCTGGCAAACCGGGGGCACTACCCGGCCATCAACGTTTCGGAATCAATTTCGCGTGTGATGACCAACATCGTTGATCCGGAACATACGGCGGCGGCGCAAAAGTTGAAGGAGGTGGTGGCCAATTACGAAAAGGAGAGGGATTTGATTTTGATCGGCGCCTACGAAGCGGGTTCGAATCCCGCGGTGGACTACGCCATCGAAAAAATCGACGAGGTGAACAATTTTCTGCGTCAGGGGATAGAGGAACCGGTTTCGTTTGAGGAGGCGGTGGAAGGGTTGAAGGGGCTCTTTGAGTGAGGAATACGGAGTACGGAGTAATGGCCAAATGGGGAGAAAGAGTCGATGCCCAAAAAGTCGAAGTATCGATTGGAAGTTTTACTCAGGATGAAGGAGCGGGCCAAACGGGCCGCGGAACTGGCACTGGCCAGGGCGATCAAGGCCCTTGAGGAAGAAAAGGAGAAACTGAGAAAACTGGAGGACAAGAAAAAGGAAATCAGGATGAAGCGCGAAAAGGCCCGCACCGAGATGCGCGAGAAGGTGGCCAGCGGTCAGTCGCGGATCAAGGAAAGCCAGTTTCACCTGAATTACATGCTGAAGCTGGAGGACGACGAAAAGGCCGTCGACAAGGAGATTGAAGAGCAAAAGGAAGCGCTTGCAACGGCAACGGACAAGTTGAAGAGGGCGCGCCGCGATTATGTGGATGCCGCCACTGAACTGAACACAATGGAAAAACACAAGGAGTTGTGGTCCAAAAAAGAGCGCCACGCCCTCTCGGCGTTGGAAAACAAGCAGATGAACGAGTTGGCGGGTACGGTTCATCAGATGAACCGGTTGAGGGCGAACGGGTAGGGGCGACCCGCCGGGTCGCCCGTACAAAAATATGCCAATAGACCCCATCGACACAGCGCGGGAAGACGCGCAGAGAAGCGAAAAGAAAAAGGACAGCGATCGTGTCGACCGCCGCCGGCAGGGGGAAGCCTTTCAGGTCAAAATCCGGCAAAGCCAGTTGAAGGCAAAAGAGACCCGCGAAAAAGACAACGCTTCCAGGGATGGCAAGCAGGGAGAAGCAAAAACCGGGGAGGATATTTTTCATCACGTTCTGTCGGTCTTTCGCGGCAAGGAGGAGTCTCAAGGGGAGGGAAAGCGCGAAGCGGACAAAAAAGACGATTCGAAAAAGGATAAGTTACACGAAGAAAAGGGGGAATCGACCCGTTTCAAATCGGTTTCGGAGGAAGGGCATTCCCGCGTGGCGGCCAAAGAATCACATCATCAGGGAGGGGGCGCCGATTCGGGAACCGGTAGTGGATCTTCCGGAGGCGGCGGTGGTGGCGGTGGAAGCGGATCCGCCGGAGGCCAGGGGGGGGGTGGAGGTTCTTTTTCAGGTTCCCAAGGGGGAAGATCGGATCAGGGTTTTTCGGGGAAAAAGGATATTCCTTCAAAGGGAGGAGCGACATCGGCCGGAGGAAGATCTGCCCGCATTTCCTTTACGGCAGGCATCGGAGGTCAAGGAGCCGGGAAACGGGGCTTTTCAACGCAAAATCTCGATCAGATGGTTGAAGCGGTTTTTGTGGGTTTGAACAATCGTCGGGAAGAGGAAATGGAAGTCCATCTCTCGGATGAATATTTTTCCGGACTGAAACTGAAGGCGACCAATACGTCCGCGGGGGTGGTGATCACTTTTCTTTGCCCGAATGCCGATGTAAAAAAGATGTTTCTGTTGAATCGCCCCCAGATTTATGCTCGGTTCAAGGAAAAAAAGATTTCTGTGCACAGGGTTGATATTGTGTAGGGGCGACCC
>JACQOY010000120.1 GCA_016207765.1 Deltaproteobacteria bacterium
GTATCGACATTGTCGCCGAATTTGATCCCAGTCTCCCGAAAATCATGGCCGACCCCGAGGCCTTGACGCAGGTGTTTTTGAATCTCATCAAGAACAGCCGTCAGTCCATTCGGGGAAAGGGGAGGGTGACCGTCCGTTCGCGGGTGGTGACCGATTTCGGCCTGCGAAGGAAGGACAAGAAACACCAGGTGATTGCGGTGGACGTGGAAGACACGGGGGAGGGGATCGATGAAAAAGTGCTCCCCAATATCTTCGCCCCTTTTTTTACCACGAAGCCGAAGGGAACAGGGCTTGGTCTGGCCCTCTGTCACCGGATTGTGGAGGAGCATGAGGGGGATATCGAGGTGAAAAGCGAGAAAGGAAAGGGCACCGTTTTTTCGGTGTATTTGCCCGTATGACTCAAATTCTCATTGCCGACGACGAAACCAGTATTCGCACCATCCTTACACGCGCCATGGAGAAAAAAGGGTTCGAGGTGGTTCGGGCCAAAACCGGGGGGGAGGCCCTGGAATTTTTGAAAAACTCATCCGTTGATCTGGCCCTTTTGGATATCCGGATGCCCGATCTTTCCGGCCTCGACATTCTCTCGCGCCAGAATCAATTTCCCTCGCGCCCACTTATTTTCATGATGACGGCTCAGGATACGATGGAAAACGCCGTCGAGGCGATGAAGAGGGGGGCCTACGATTATCTTACAAAACCATTCGATCTTGACGAGCTTTCGCTCCTTGTCGACCGGGCGCTGGAGACGCGCCGGCTCCAACGGGAGAATGAACAGCTCAAACGCGAAGGGGCGGGGCGGGTGCAGGCCGCCACGCGTATTATCGGCAAGACAAAAAACATTCAGTCGGTTTTCAAGATTATCGGAAAGGTGGCCAATCAGGATGTGACGGTTCTGATCCACGGAGAAAGCGGAACGGGCAAGGAACTCATCGCCCGCGCCGTTCATGAACAAGGAAACCGCTCAGGGCAACCTTTTGTGGCGGTCAATTGCTCCGCAATTCCGCGCGATCTTCTGGAGAGCGAGCTCTTCGGGCACAAGAGGGGGGCCTTTACGGGTGCTGTCGCCGATGCAATGGGATACTTCGAGCAGGCGAATCACGGGACCCTTTTTTTGGACGAAATCGGCGACATGCCGATGGGATTGCAGGCGAAACTCCTGCGGGTGCTCCAGGACAAAAAAATCCAGCGCGTCGGCGATGCCAAACCGGTCCCGGTGGATGTCCGAATTATTGCGGCCACAAACCAGAACCTTGAGGAAAGAATCAAAAAGGGGCAGTTTCGCGAAGACCTCTATTTTCGCCTGAATGTGGTCCCGATTTCTCTTCCCCCCCTGCGGGACAGGAAAAACGACATCCCGCTTTTGGCCGGCTTTTTTATGGAGCAGGCGGCGCGGGAGTTCAAGATGCCTTCCAGACAGATTTCCCCCGCGGCGCTTTCCTTTCTCGAAAAACAGCCGTGGCCCGGAAATGTCCGGGAGCTGGAAAATCTGATCAAGAGGGTTTTTGTCTTGAGCCAGGGGGCCGTTTTGGAAAAACGCGACTTTGAACTCCTGATGTCTTCCGCCCCGCTTTTGGACCGGATTCCTCCTTCCGACGACGGTTCGATGGAGGAGATAATCAGAAAATCGCTTCCGGTGCGTTTTGAAAAACTCTTGCGGGAAGGAAAGAAGGGGCTGTATGACCAGTTTATTCCCGCCGTGGAGAGACCGCTCATCGAATTGGCGTTGGCCAAAACCGGCGGCAATCAGATCAAGGCGGCCTCCCTTTTGGGGATCAATCGCAATACTCTCCGAAAAAAGATCCGGGAATTGAAAATAAACATCCAGCTGTCGGTGCAAAATCATGGCTCATAAAATTACCGGAATCTACGCGATTGTCGATCCGCAGGCGGGTGGGGGAAAATTGTCCCCGCTCGAAATCGCCAGCGATCTTTTAACGGGCGGGGTGCGGGTAATTCAATTAAGGCAAAAACAGGGGACTCCCGGCGATATCGAACTGAATGCCCACGAAATTCTCGATTTGAAATCCGAACACGATTTCACCTTTATTCTCAACGATGACCCGATGCTGGCCGCGCGCGTCGGCGCCGATGGAGTTCACCTGGGCGCCCGGGATATGCCGGTGCGCGAAGCGAGAAGGATTTTGGGATCGGCGAAAATTATCGGCAAATCGACCCATTCGGCCGCCGAAGCGGTGGCGGCGCAAAAAGAAGGGGCCGATTATATTTCGTGCGGCGCCATCTTTCCCAGCCCGACCAAAAACGATCCGGGGCATCCGGTCATCGGAGTGGGCATGCTTAAGGAGATATTGGATATGGTCCGTGTCCCGGTTGTGGCCATCGGGGGGATCAACCGGATTAACATTATGGATATCCTGCGGACCCGCGTCCCGTCTGTCGCCCTGATCTCGGCTTTGCTGGGCGCGGAGGACATTGAGGCCGAGGCGCGGTTTTTTAGCAGTCTTTTTCAGTTACATTAGTAGGGGCGCACGGCCGTGCGCCCCTACAGCCAAATGAAAAAAATCCTCCTCATCGCCGGTCTTGATCCCTCCGGCAATGCCGGTCTCCTCAGGGATCTGGAAATGGTGCATACGTTTTCCCTGCAGGTTGCATCGGTGGTTACGGCGCTCACCGCTCAAAATGCCAGGAAATTTTTGGCCCTTCAGCCGGTGTCGCCCCGTGCTTTTGAACTTCAGCTTCGTTCCATCGCTCCTCTTTCACAATATAACGCCGTTAAAATCGGCATGTTGGGAAATGAACGGCTGGTGCAAATTCTGATTCGGTTTCTCAAGAGGGAGAAGAAACGCCCGCCAATTGTTCTTGATCCGGTTCTCCGTTCAACCACTGGAGGCTCTTTGCTTAATTTCAATGGGCAATCGTTGCTTTGGAAAAAGCTTGTGCCGCTGGTCTCGCTTTGGACGCCCAATACCGAGGAGGCCTCTTTTTTTTCGGGGCTGAAAATCAGATCGGCAAAAGAGATGGAAGAAGCGGCTGAAATTCTCCGGCGCGCGAAAAAAACGCCTGTCCTCATCAAGGGGGGACACCTCAAAGGAGAGAGGGTTCAGGATCTGTATTTTAATGGAAGAGAAAAGACCTGGTTTGTTTTTGGTCGTCATCATGTAGGGGTGCACGGCCGTGCACCCCTACGCGGAACCGGTTGTGCGTTGTCGACGCTGATTGCCTGTTTTTTGGCGGGGGGATTCCCCGTGTCGGAAGCGGTCCGTCAGGGGCGTGTTGTCATGCAGAGATGGATTGAAAATCAGGACTCATTCTGAATTTCCTGTTTTAACCTTTCCCGATACAACTGTTGCACCCTGCGCGTGACAGGCCCCGCCTTTCCGTTGCCGACCTGTTTGTCTCCGAGACGGACGACCGGCATGATTTCGAGAGTGGAGCCGGTGATAAAAACCTCGGCGACGTTTTTCAGACCTTCCTCATTGATCAGTGATTCACGAAAGGCAACCTGCTTTTCCTTAAACACTTCCAGCAACACCTCGCGGGTGATTCCCAACAAGAGGCCCGCTTCGGTGGGAGGCGTATGAATGGCATCGTCGCTGACCCAGAAGATATTTGACGCAGTTGTTTCGGTGGCAAAGCCAGCGGTATTAAACAGAACGCCGTCAAAGGTCCCCCGCTCGGCAAATTCCTGTCGGGCCAGCATCCGTGAGGCCAGGCTCCGGGTTTTGAGGTTTGATGTCGGGGCCGCCTCGTTCTTGACCGAATGAATGAAAGAAAGGATCACCCCTTTTTCGTAATCGCTCGCCGGCCACGGCTTGAAGGGCTCGCAAAAAATAACCAGGTTGACCGGTGTTACATCGCTCAGCCGGGAGGGAATCGCCCCCTTGTTGATTCCGGAGAGAAGGATTTTGATCCGCGCATTGTCGATCTTGTTGGTCGTCAGCAGGCTTGCAACGGCCTCGCGGATTTCCTGCGGATGGGGGAAGGGGAGACCGACAAAGGTTGCCGACCATTCCATCCGGCGCAAATGGCGATCGAGAAAGGGGATTTTCCCGTCATACGAACGAAACGTTTCGTAGAGCCCTTCGCCAAAAAGAAAACTCCGGTCAAAAACAGACACCTTGGCCTCCGATTCGTCGATGATTTGTCCGTTCAGGTAAATTTTCACGATAATGCCTTCATCATTCCCTCCGCCTTAACCATCATCTCTTCGTACTCCGCCAATGGATCCGAATCGATGACAATTCCGCCGCCGGCATGGAAAGCGACCTTGTCGCCCCGTTTGGTCAGCGTCCGAATGGGGATGTTAAGAAGGGTATTCCCGCCGGCGCCGATGTAGCCCAAGGCCCCCGTGTAGACCGACCGCGGTGTTTCTTCCAACTCGGAGATGATTTCCATCGCCCGGATTTTGGGGGCGCCCGTGACCGAACCGCCGGGGAAGAGGGTTTGCAGGGCGGCAACAGGGGTGATTTCGGGCTTGAGTCGGCCTGAGACGGCGGTGACAAGATGGTGAACCTGTGCGAATGTTTCGATATCAAAACGTAGGGGCAATTCATCGCATAAAGAGCGGCCCCTCTTAATGGGGTGAATTGCCCCTACACGGACCGATCCATATTCGCATATCTTCCCAAGATCATTTCTTTCCAGATCGACAATCATCAATAATTCGGCGCCATCTTTTTCCGAGGACAACAATTCCTGCCGGAGCCGGGCATCCTCCATCGGATATGCTGACCGTCTTCGTGTTCCCTTAATGGGGCGGGTGGTAATTTGATTGCCATTAATCTCCATAAAACATTCCGGCGAAGCGGAAAGGATTTGAAAATCGCCGCAGTTTAAAAAAGTGGAATAGGGGGCCGGGGATATTTTTCGCAATCGTTTATAGATAGATGATGACGACCGGGTTGTTTCAACTTCAAAACGCCCCGTCAGATTGATCTGATACACATCGCCGGCGATCAGGTAATCCTTAATATTTTGAATTTTTTCCTGATATCGTTCGTAAGTCCAGGGGAAGTGTATTTTTCCGGCCGCCTCAGTCTGTTCATCCCGGATCGGCGTCGATTCGAGAAGATTCATCCAGCGGTCGGCTTCGGTTTTGAGTTCTGTAGTTGAGAGTTTCCAGGAAGCCAAAAGAGAACGGTTTTCCCGATGGTCAAAAACGAGAACCGAATCATAAAGTCCAAATCGATAATTCCCTTCGTAACCAATAAAACCGGCCAATCCGCCGCAAAACGGAACAGACGAGTCAACCGGTCGGGCAATTTCACGATAGGCCGAATCCAATGTAGCCCACGGATTACTGTTGCCAGATAGAACATCCGGGGGTGTGAGCCCCGCGTAGGAAAACCGGCGAGCCGAATGGGTTTGATCGGCGCTGTCGAGAAAAAATGAGTCGGGGATATTGCCGACGACCTCGACAATCTTGTCGATTCCGGGAATCACCGGAAATTCAAGAACGGCTGGTTTTGGGGCCATGGGGGATGAAAATGAGAAAAGACCCCGATTGTCAATGGGGAATAGTTGTTCGGGAGAAACCGGTGCGGTGGCGCGAGGCTTCGATGGTGTGAGCGCCGGCAGGCGACGGATCTTGAAATATCTTCGAACCGAAAATACCTCCTTCGGTCAATTCATTGACTTGAAGAAGAGGGCCAACGACTGGTACTGCCCCGACGGCAATTACCTTAAAGGCGTCTCCAATAACGTCGGTTGCACCCGAAGGGGGTGTTGAGACCGAATTTGATGCATGTATGTTTGAGGCCGACATATTTGACTCCTTTCAAAATCGGTAAAAACTTTCGGTGCCGTCTTCTATTATTATTATCGGTAACCGGGAGGGGAAAGTTGCTTCTGTGGGGTTAGCCCCCCAGTATTTATCCCTTTGTTTTTAAAGTGATTTTCTGAAAAGGACGGCAAGGTGGTAAGGGAGATCGTTTTTTTCCGAAACGAGCGGTCCTGATTCTTCCCTGATTTCGAAATTTTTTTGCAGGTCTGATTCCGGAAAAAAGGCATCTCCTTCAAATTCTTTTTCGATCCGGGTGAGATAAACTTTGTCGGCCAAGGGGAGGGCCGATTTGTATATCTCCGCCCCGCCGATCACGAAGATTTCTTCGTCCAGTTTGTATCCTTTCATCGCCTGATCCAAACCATGAACCACCCGCACGCCATCGGCGCAGAATTTTGGATTATGCGTGATGACGATGTTTTCCCGTCCCGGAAGAGGCTTTCCGATCGACTCAAAGGTTTTCCGCCCCATGACAATCGGGTGCCCCATGGTGATTTTCTTGAAGCGTTTGAGGTCTTCGGACAAGTGCCACGGGATTTTGTTATCCTTTCCGATCACCCCGTTTTTACTCATCGCGACAATGATGGATAGGGTCATGCGGAGATGGGCGACCACAGGGGATCGCCCCTACAAA
>JACQOY010000121.1 GCA_016207765.1 Deltaproteobacteria bacterium
AACGGGTCCTGCCGCCTGCAGGTATCCCGCTCGTCCTCGTCCGCCAATACAACCTGGCGGACTGCGGCGCGATCGGGAGCCCTCCTTCCGGCGTCACCCGTTCACGATCTACATATTTATCTCTAAACTCCGCCATGAGATTTTGAGGCTCGTCTTTCGGGAAGTCATTTCGATTGTTTTCGGATAGAGGATATTACCCTTTTTTTCAAAATCCCGGAAACTGATTTTATACCTTTTACCGGCCCGCTTTGATTTTTTCTCCACCTCGACCAACCGCCCGCTGGAGTCATAGACAACATCGAGGCCGTCAACCTCCTGGGGCAAACGGTAGAGTAGATACGAGACGAACTCCCCCCGCGAAAGGGGGAGGGAAAGGGTCTTTTGTGCCAGTTTCAAATCGCCGCCGCTGAAATCGAACCTCAACACCGTGTTGCCGAAATCGTCAAGCGTCTCGAAAGACGCCTCATCGGGTGTCTTGATCACAACCGCCTGATCGAACCGGTAGACCCTTTTTTTGGCGGACCACTCGACTGTGGCATGGCCGCGAAGGAGAGGATTCGTCCCACCAGCGAAGACAACAGGAGAGACAAGCAAAAAGAAAGACAACAGAAGATTCATCTTCGGCGCGATCACATGGTTCGACCGGCTCACCATGTCCCATATATGTGGCCTCGCTGGACACGATGAGCTTGTCGAATCGTGAAAATGGGGTTCTCCGACACGCCCCTACAGATTGCTGATTTTTTCCCGTATACGCCTGATCTGCTCTTCATCCCGCGGATCGCGGTTTTCTTTTTTGTTCAGCACAAAAAGGGATTTTTCAAAGAACTGCCGCGCCAGCCGCTTGTTTTGTTTTCGGAGATAAACCTCCGCCAGATGCTCGAGTATGGTCGGCTCGTCGGGGCTCAAACGGTTGGCTTTTTCGAGCAAATCAAGCGCTTGGTCGTAATTCCCCTTTTGAAAGTAAACCCAGGCAAGGCTGTCCATAATATAGCCGTCGTCCGGTTTGAGCTTCAGGGCTTGCCCAACCAGGTTTTCGGCCTCGTCAAGGTTTACCCCCCGCTCAGCGTAGGTGTAGCCGACAAAATTGAGCGCCGACGCGTTGTTGGCATTCAGCTTGATGACTTCTTTCATGTACCGAAGGCTTCCATCCCAATCCCCCATCTTTTCCATAACCACCCCCAGGGAAAAAAGGAGGTTTTCGTTATTGGGAATCTGCCTTATTCCGATCTTCAACACCCCCACCGCCTCCGAATATTTCTTTTCGAGAACGTAAAGAGAGGCAACCAAGTCGTAGAAGTCGGACGTTTTTGGGTTCTTCTCCATCACCTTTCGGGCAAGTTCAAAGGCGCGTTGCATCTGGTTTGAATTTTTAAACAACACCACCTCCCGGATTACGGCATCGACATAGAAAGTCGATTCGGGCTTGATGGCCGAAAACCGGGCAAGGGCCTTCTCGTCGTCCTTTTTCTCCTGATAAAGAAGACCAAGATAGTAGAGCACGCGGTCCGATTCCGGGTTTGTCTCGAGAATCCCTTCAAACTCGGCAATGGCGCGGTCAATATCCTTCAATTCATAATACAGGAGGGCCATCCGCGCCTGGATGGCGGTGTCGTCGGGGTTTATCTCCATCAATTTGGAAAGCACATCGAGTGCCTTGCGATAATCTTTCTGAGCCAGATGGATTTCGGAAATAATCTGCAGAATTTTCGGGTTGTCCGGATCCTGGTCGAGCAGTTTCTGGTAAGCGGCAATCGCCTTGGGATAGTCTTTTTCCACCGTGGCGTAAATGCTTCCCAGATAAAAGTAGGCCGAAAGGGCCTCCGGATTTTCTTCAATCAATTTCTTGAGAACCTGAACGGCCTTTTTTGTCTCGTCCAATCCCATATATTCACGCGCCAGCATCGTGGCCGCTTCCTCGTTTTTCGGGTCGAGGGCGATCACTTTCTGATAATGAACAATGGAACGACCGCTGTCTTTTTGCGTGGAATAAATTTTGGCCAAAAGAAGGTTGAGTTCGGCGTTTTCCGGATTTTGATGATAAGCCTGAAGAGCCAGTTTTTCCGCCTCTTCGAGCTTGTTCTGCCGTGCCAATTGATAGGCCTTGCCGGTGATCAGATAGGTGGAATCGGGATTTTTGGTTATGGCCTTGTCGAGATAAAAAAGGGACCGATCCGCCTCCCCCTCAAGCGCCTGAAGCTCCGATATGACGTAATAATAGAGGCTGTTCCCCTTCTTCGATTCAACCCCTTTCAAGGATCCGGCGCCTTCCCTTTTGGGAGCATGTGCGCACTGCGTCAAAGAAAGGAGAAAAAAGAGGAAAACAAGAAAATTTTTCAAATCCATTGCTATAACAATTAGAACACGAAAGATCGGTGCAAATCAACGTCCGCGTAGGGGCGATCCTCGTGATCGCCCTACGGTTGGACGAACACAAGGTTCGCCCCTACAAACCCAACACATCCCCCATATCGTAAAGACCGGGCTTCCGACCAGAGACCCATAGAGCGGCGCGAAGGGCCCCATCGGCAAAGGTGGCGCGCGAAGTCGCTGTATGCCGGATTTCCAGCCGCTCCCCAATCCCACAGTAGAAAACGGTGTGTTCCCCGACGATGTCGCCCCCACGGATAACCTGCATGCCGATTTCGCGCGGCTGACGCTCACCAATCACCCCCTGCCGGTGAAAATTAATATCCTGCGGGTAACGGCGGCCGGTCGCCTCCGCCAGAATCTCGGCGATACGGACGGCCGTTCCGGAAGGGGCGTCCTTTTTCAACCGGTGATGCGCCTCGAGAATTTCGAGATCGTACCCGTTCCCAAGAACCTTCGCGGCATCGGCGACCAGTTTGAAAAGCGTGTTCACCCCCACACTCATGTTGGGAGACAACACCACCGGAATTTTCCGGACGGTGTTGCGAATCACCGTTTGATGATCGGCCGAAAGGCCGGTCGTACCGATAACCATGGGGCACCCGTATGCGGCGCCCGTTTTCACATTATCAAGCGTCGCCGTGGCTTCAGAGAAATCGATGATGACGGGGCGGTCTTTGCCGCCTGCTCCCTTCGCCTTGCAAACCTCCTCAAGTGAGGACGCAATGGCAACCCCCAGCGAACCGATCCCGGCAATCAGCCCGGCATCCTCGCCGACAGCCTTTGAGCCGGAATGCTCCGTGGCCCCGACAAGCTTGAATTCTTTTTTTCCGGCGGCCGGCGCCAATGACGCCTGCGCGAGAATGGTCTTTCCCATTCTGCCCGCCGCACCGGTGACAATGATTGGAATCATATATTTTTTGTACGGGCGTACAGCCCCAAAGGGACCACTTCGTGGCCGTACGCCCCTACAACAATCCATAATTTTGTAGCGCCTGCTTCAATTTTTCACGATTCTCCCTTGATATCGGCGTCAACGGCAGGCGATATTCCTCCTCAACCTTCCCCATGAGGGCCAGCGCCGCCTTGACCGGAATGGGATTGGTCTCCAAAAACATGACCCGATGAAGGGGCATCAATTTTTCGTGGATCTCGGCCCCTTTTTTCAAGTCCCCCGAACGATAATATGCCCACTGCTCAGCCGCCTCGCGGGGGACGATATTGGCCGTCACCGAAATCGTGCCGACCCCCCCTTTCGTCCTGATCTCGTGATTAAGGGCGTCTTCTCCAGAAATAACCGCAAAATTTTTCGGACACAACCGGATAATTTCCTCCACCTGGGCCAGATTTCCGGAAGCCTCCTTGACGCCGACGATGTTTTTGATTTCGCCCAGCCGCGCCACCGTTTCGGGCAACATGTTCACCGCCGTCCGCCCCGGCACGTTGTAGAGGACCACCGGAAGAGGGGATGCCTCCGCTACCGCCTTGAAGTGTTGAAACAAACCTTCCTGCGTCGGCTTGTTGTAATAGGGGGTCACCTGGAGGGTGCCGTCGGCCCCCGCTTTTTGCGAAGCGCGGGTGAGATCGATCGCCTCATGCGTGGCATTAGCCCCCGCCCCGGCCAAAACCTTCACCTTTTTTGCCGCCTGTTCGACGACAATTTTGATGACCCGGATGTGTTCTTCGGTGGTAAGCGTCGCCGACTCACCGGTGGTGCCGCAGGGGACAAGAACGTTCGTCCCCGACTGCACATGCCAATCGACCAGTCTGCGCAATGCGGCTTCATCAACCTTCCCCTTCTTGAAAGGGGTCACTAATGCAACCATTGAGCCGGTAAATATCATAATTCGCCTTTTGTACGGGCGTACAAGCCCCAAAGGGACCACTTCGTGGCCGTACGCCCCTACAAATCAATCTCCCCTTCAAACACCGTGGTCGCGGGACCGGTCTTGAAGACAGTACCGCTCGACTCGTCCCATAAAATCTCCAGATCGCCCCCTCGCAAATGAACGGTCACGGCGCGATCGGTTTTATTGTTGAGAACCGAGGCGACAACAGCGGCGGCGGCCCCCGTGCCGCAAGCCGGCGTTTCTCCGGCTCCCCGCTCCCACACCCTCATCCGGATATTTTTTTTATCCATCACATTGACAAATTCCACGTTCACCCGGTTGGGGAAAAAGGGATCGTTTTCAATCTGCGGGCCGGTCTTTTCCACTTCAACCGCCTCGACATGATCGACAAAAACAACACAGTGCGGGTTTCCCATCGAAAGACAGGTGACCCGATACCCCAACAACGGCTGATTGATCACCAATCCGTCGCGGTTGACCGGAATATCTCGTCCCTCCAGCACCGGTTTCCCCATATCCACCTTCACCCATACCGTCCGGGCGGTATTGCGGGGATGGTTGGGAAGAAGTTCCGGATAGATCATCCCCGCCATGGTTTCAACCGCCAGCGCGGTCTTGGAGGCAAGCCTTGAATCACGCACATATTTGGCGAAACAGCGGATGCCGTTGCCGCACATCTCCACCTTGCCGCCATCGGCGTTGTAAATATCCATCCGGAAGTCCCCCTGGTCTGACGGCGCCGCAACAAGCATCTGATCGGCGCCGATGCCAAAACGGCGGTCGCACAATTTTTTGGCTGTCGCCGGGGGATTTTCGATCGGCTGTTCCATGGCATTGAGGAGGACAAAATCGTTTCCGGCTCCCTGCATTTTGGTAAATGGTAATTTCATTTCAAAAACCCCGGCACCTTTTCCCCTTTTACCACATCTTTCACCGTTTCCCGCTCCCTCACCACAAAAGAATCCCGCCCGTTCACCATCACCTCGGCCGGGCGCGGGCGCGAATTATAGTTGGAACTCATGGAAAAACCGTACGCCCCCGCCCCCATAATCGCCAGACATTCGCCCGGAAGCATCGTCTGCAACGGCCGCTCCTTGGCGAAAAAATCGCCCGTTTCGCAAATGGGCCCCACAACATCGACATGAACCTTTTCACGTCCGGCCTCCACATGGAGCGGTTCAATCTTGTGAAATGCGTCGTACAACGCCGGCCGCATCAGGTCGTTGGAAGCCGCATCGACAATGACAAATTTTTTCGCCTCGCGTTCCTTGTTATAAAGCACCTGAGTCACAAGGACCCCCGCATTGCCCGCCAAAAAGCGCCCCGGCTCCAGAATCAGTTTGCAATCCAGACCGGCAATTTCCTTTTTGACGGCTGAGGCGTATTCTTCGGCGGTTGGAGGCGTTTCATCCTTGTAGACAATGCCAAGGCCGCCACCGATATCAAGATTTTTGAGCGCAATACCCCGTTTTTTGATCTTCTCCATCAAAACCCTTGCCTTGCGCACCGCCTCCACAAACGGTTCCACCCGCGTGATTTGCGAGCCGATATGGCAGTCGATCCCGACGATTTCGATTCCGCGCATTTTGGCCGCCCGCGCGTAAATTTCAACGGCGTTGTCGTGACAGATGCCGAACTTGCTCGACTTCAACCCGGTGGAAATGGAGGCATGCGTTTTCGGATCGACATCCGGGTTCACCCGAATGGCCACCGGCGCTTTTTTCCCCAAATCGGATGCTATGCGGCTGATATTTTCCAGCTCTTCTTCCGATTCTACATTGAATTGCAAAATACCGGCAACGAGAGCTGTCTTGATTTCCTCCGAACTTTTGCCGACGCCGGAGAAAACAATCTTCTTCGGATCGCAACCGGCGGCCATCGCCCGCTCGAGCTCCCCTCCGGTGACGACATCGATCCCCCCTCCCGCCTTTACAAAGGTGCGCAAAACGGCGCCGTTGGAATTGGCTTTCATCGAAAAGCAGATCAGATGATCGGTCCCGCCAAACGCCGCGGAAAAACGGTCAAAGGTTTCCTTGAGCGCCCGATAGCTGTAAACGTAAACCGGTGTTCCCACCTTTTTGGCAATTTCGGAAACCGGCAGGTCTTCGCAAAAAAGAGCGTTGTCCTTGTAGGCGAAATATTTCATCTATTCCCCCACCAACTTCTTTGCCCGCTGAAGCTCCGCCTTCACCCTCTCGCGGGCCGTTCCGCCAATTGATTTTCGCCGGTTGATGGAGGCCTCCACATCCAGCCACGACTGCACATCCGCTTCAAAGGCGGGAGAAAACTGTTTCATCTCCGGCAGGGACAAATTCTCCAGCGTCTTCCCTTTTTCGATACAATGCGCCACCATCCGTCCCACAATTTCGTGCGCGGATCTGAACTCCACCTTCTTCAAGGCCAGATAATCGGCAAGGTCGGTGGCCAGAAGAAAACCTTCTTGCGTTGCCTTTTTCATCGCCTCCGCCTGCACCTCGATTTTTGGAATCATCTCGGTTAACACAAAAAGAGAAATAAAAACCGTATCGAGCGCATCAAAAAGCGGCTCTTTATCCTCCTGAAGATCCTTGTTGTAAGCGAGAGGAAGCCCCTTGATGACGGTCAAGAGACCCATCAGATCGCCGTACACCCGTCCCGTTTTTCCCCGAATCAGTTCCGGTGCATCGGGATTCATTTTTTGCGGCATCATCGACGAACCGGTGCAAAACTCCTGTGGCAAAACCACAAAACCGAACTCCTGACTGCTCCAAAGGACAAGCTCTTCCGACAACCGGGAGAGATGGGCCATGATCAGCGAGAGAACGGAAAGAATCTCCACCACAAAGTCGCGGTCGGAGACGGTATCGAGGCTGTTCCGGCTGACACTGTCAAACCCCAGTTCCCGCGCCGTAAATTCGCGATCGACCGGAAAGGTGCTTCCGGCAAGGGCCCCCGCGCCCAGCGGACAAACATTCACCCGGGCGTGTGCATCCTTTATCCTCCCCTTGTCGCGCTCCAGCATTTCAAAATAGGCGAGCCAATGGTGCGCCCAGTAGATGACTTGGGCCCTCTGCAGATGCGTGTATCCCGGTATGGGAACAAAACCTTTTGCTTCGGCAATATTCAGAATAGCCTTTTGAAGATTCGAAACCGCCCCGGTGAGCTCGTTCAACTGGCGCCTGGCATAGAGCCGCAAATCAAGCGCCACCTGGTCGTTCCGGCTTCGCGCTGTATGCAGTTTGCCGCCGAGACCGCCGACCTTTTCGGTAAGGCGGGCCTCGATGGCCATATGGATATCCTCCAAGGCATTGGACCATTCAAACTTTCCCTGATCGATTTCCGCCTTTACTTCCAGAAGCCCTTTGTCGATCTTCTTTTGCTCGGCCTGTGTCAATACCCCGATCTTTTCCAGCATTCGGGCATGGACCCTTGAGCCCTCGATGTCTTCGGCATAGAGCCGCCGGTCGAAGGGGAGGGAGGCGTTAAAGGCCTCCATCAAGGGGTGTTCCCCCCGCTTAAAACGACCGCTCCAAGCCTTTTTCTTCTGTGTGTTCATAAAGTTACGGAACGGGACGGTATCAACTTGAGCCCCCTTTGTCAATTAACCCCCCCTTGCCAACAAAAACCTTGACGCTCCCCCCGCGTTGGGCAATAATAAAAGGGATTTTAAACGATCACGGATCATTCCAGTTATACTAACGACTTGAGATACTCATCAATCGGCTAACCGAATTAAACCGATAAAGACTCCCCAAAAAGAGAGATAATCAGAGACGTCTCCTGTCGTGTATACCATGCATCAATAACCATCATGTCATCATCCGACTCCAGATCCAACGGCCGCACCGGGGGCATTCGGGAATATACCCCTCCTCCGCGCCGCCGCTCCCCCATAGGCACAGGCAGAAAACCTTTTGGCAAACCGACCGACCGCGACGACCCTTTAATGCCGATGCCCAACTCGGGTCCGGCGCCCGATTACAGCCGCACCGACGGGCCGAAGCCTCCTCCTCCCAGTGAACCGGCGGGAGAAAACGGGAGCGGCGAACAACCTTCCCAAGCCAACTCTGTTTCAAAAGCCCCGGTGGAAGAGCATCCGCCGCTGGCCAGCTTTTTCAAGGGGGGGGTGATGTATCTCAAGGATTTAAAACTTGTCAAAATAGCCGATCTTATCCACCTCGCCCGCGAATTCGGCATTGAAGGGGCCGCCGGCATGAAGCGGCAGGAACTGATCTTCTCCCTTCTGAAAGCCCAGACCGACCAGCAGGGGGCAATTTACGGAGAAGGGGTTCTGGAAACACTCCCGGATGGATTCGGATTTTTGCGTTCCGGCGATTTCAGCTATCTTCCGGGGCCCGACGACATCTACGTTTCACCCTCCCAGATCCGGCGGTTCAACCTGAGAACCGGCGATACCGTTTCGGGTCAGATCCGTCCCCCCAAGGACGGCGAGCGTTATTTTGCCCTTCTGAAAGTGGAGCAGGTGAATTTCGAGGACGCCGAACTGGCGCGCGACAAAATCCTGTTCGACAACCTGACCCCTCTCTACCCCAACGAACGGTTCAATCTCGAATTCGACCCGAAAAATTACACGACGCGGATCATCGATCTGCTGACGCCTTTGGGCAAAGGACAGAGAAGCCTCATTGTCGCCCCGCCCCGCACCGGAAAGACCATGATGTTGCAGAACATCGCCAACGCCATTTCGGCCAATCATCCGGAGGTTGTGCTAATCGTCCTGTTGATTGACGAAAGACCTGAAGAGGTCACCGACATGGAACGTTCGGTGAAAGGGGAAGTCATCAGTTCCACGTTTGACGAACCGGCCACGCGCCATGTGCAGGTGGCCGAGATGGTGATCGAAAAAGCCAAGCGGCTGGTGGAGCACAAAAAGGATGTGGTGATTCTCTTGGACAGCATCACCCGCCTGGCGCGGGCCTACAATACGGTGGTGCCCCCTTCGGGGAAAATTCTCTCCGGCGGTGTGGACTCCAACGCCCTGCACAAGCCGAAGCGTTTCTTCGGCGCCGCCCGGAATATCGAGGAAGGGGGGTCGCTCACGATTGTGGCCACCGCCCTGATCGACACCGGTTCGCGGATGGACGAGGTGATTTTCGAGGAATTCAAGGGAACCGGCAATTCCGAAATCGCTCTCGACCGCAAGCTGATGGAAAAACGGATATTCCCCTGCATGGATGTGAACGCCTCCGGCACGCGGAAAGAAGAACTCCTGCAACCCGAAGACGTCTTGAACCGCGTCTGGGTTCTGCGGAAGCTCCTTCATCCGCTCAACGTGCTCGATACGATGGAATTTCTGATTGATAAAATGCAGGGGACGAAGAACAACAAGGACTTTCTGGAGTCGATGAATAAATAATGTAGGGGCAACCCTGCGTTATTTCCTAAAAATCCCCAACCCCACCGGCACTCCAACATAACTCGGCAGTCTCAATTCAAACGAACCAACATGTGCATACATCTGGCTGGAACTCCCGCCATCGAAGTTGAGCGCCGCCACACACCCCAAGCCCCCTTTTGATTCGGGCTTGGCCATCAGTTTCGCCAGTTCGCCCACTTCAATTGGAAAAAGAGTGGTTAGCAGAACCACCTCCCCTTTTTCATTGATGCCGACGGCGGTTTTCTGGCTTTTTTCGGGTTTAAGCCGAGGCACTTTCCCCCCCACAACCAACCTGGGCCCCACCTGAACGGCGGTTGTGATGCCTTTTATGCTTTTCCAATCGGAGCTGTGAACGATGTGGGGTCTCCCTTTCTCGATGTAAAAAACACCCCACCACGAAATTTTTTTGAAGGGATTTATTTCTTTGCCGCTTTTGATGACAAGACCAAGCGGTTTTCCGGACGGATCAAAGAAATTGGCATTTACGGCAATAATCGCCCCGGTTCGGTCGGCCAGACGGCGGATCGACTCGTATTTTTCCGGTGCCGCCAAAAGAGGACGAAAATCGTGCTGTTTCGGGTTGATCTTGAAGACATGGACAAGATACGGCACCCCTTCGGCGCTTTTTTTGCCGACCTCGACTTTTTGGTATGAAAGTCCGGGCTCAAGGCGCATCCAGCCGGAAGCCGGAGAGATCAGAGGAAAAAGGCAGAGAATCAGCAAGAAAAGAAAACCCTTTTTCATGACATGGGATATAAAAAATTTTTGGAGGAATGCCAACCAAGAAACTAAGTCAACAACATCTTAGTTAACCCCCTGTACAAATAAAAAACCCCGCTGTTTCCAGAGGGGGTTGGAAGGGGGGGGTAAATGATAAATAGAAAAACTTGATCCTTTCTTTTTTAAGGCTCAATGATTTTCAATTGGGGAAAATAAGAGCGGTAAAACCCCCGATCCCGCGTTGCCAGAGCATCAGCGGCATGTACAGCATGGGCGGCCACCAAAAAATCGGCCATGATTCTGTTTTTAGTCCCCCCTTTCGTTCGGTATTTTTTGAATAATTGGCCCCCTTGGAAGGACGCCTTTCGATCCATGGGAACCAACTGAATATTGACCGTTTCAAGGGCCCTGTCCAATTCGGCCTGTACCTCAAAGAAACAGGACATCTCGCTATAAACGATATCGCAAATGATCAAAGAGCCCGATTGATAACAATTCTCCAAAAGCGCCTTGGAGGCCTTGGGATGCATGCCGCAGCGCGGCGGGTCGGCGACGA
>JACQOY010000012.1 GCA_016207765.1 Deltaproteobacteria bacterium
ATCCCAGACAGCGGCGATCCCGTCCTCGTTCACAAAAAAGGGACCGCCGGCAAAAATTGTGGGGGTATAAGAAAAAAGGAGAAGAAAGAAAAAAAACCGCAAAAGGAGTTTTTCGTTCACCGCCGGTTATTTTCGCATAAACGAGAAAGGTTGTCCCGTCATTTTCCATCCGCCAAAAACAACCAGCAACGAAATAAAAAAGGGGATAAATCCGTTCCCTGATCTGTCCCTCGAATCCAGGACGCATGAACATCCGCCCCCCGTGTCGCTCTCGGCGCCACATTCCTCCTCCGGGCACGAAATGGTGGTGATGGTTTCCAAAGCCAGTGTCGCCCCTCCGGCACAGTCCCCCGCCGCGATCGTCGCTATTTCTTCTTCCTCCACATAATCGAGCTGAGAGGAATTGCAGGGATTGATGCCGGAGCCCCCCCTCCATTGCGAATCGATCGGCTTGATGGTTATCGTATAACTCTTCGATGGATCAAGACCGCGGAGAATAAAGTCACCACAGTTCGAAAGACACTCCCCGCTGTCCTGCGTATCGCCGTCACCGTTGTCGTCGCTCTGCGGCGAAGAAGCTCCGGAGACCACCGCAATCGTATCGGCGGAATCGCCGGTTTCAGCCTGAATATCGGCGCACCGGAGCGGGTCCCCATTGGCGTCGTTTAACGTGCCGCTGACGGTGCAGAAGTTGGAGGCAAGGGTCGATCCACCGTAGAGGGTCAAAGCGGCAACCTGGTCGTCCCGGCTTGGGGTCATCTGGTCTTCGGCATCCACCGACTGCGGGTACATGGCCGGAACCGCGTCACAATCGCCGGCCACACTGCTGTCACAATTCCCCTCGGCGATTGACTGGTTCACTTGCGTGTGATCAAGCCCCAACAGGTGGCCGAACTCATGCATGATGGTGAAATTGAGATCATCCTCCGTAAAAACGACCCCTCCTGGACACGAACCGGAAGGGCTCCCTGTCTGGCACCGGCAGTTGAAAAAGGCCTGCCCCTCAAGAATTTCGGAGCAGTCGTCGTTGAAAGTCGCGGGCCCCGCAAACCCCAAAACGGAGAAACGGTTGCCGTTTCCGAATATATCGTCGGTAATCTCGCCGTCATCGTCAAAAACCACCGGCGTGACACCGGTCCCCTCATCGCCGCAATCGGACGAGGCGGTAAAAAGAGAGGAGTAATTCGTGCCATCGACTGAACCGATCGCGTCCGTGACAGGGTCAAATGAGAGGGTAATATCGTCAATACCCGACCAGAAGGAGAGGTTCTCCCCGATCTTCGTCAACATATCATCGTTGCTGAATGAGCCGCATGATCCCGACTCGGGATGATAGGCAACCGCTGTTGAATTATCCCAGACAACCGCAACCCCCTCTGCGTTCACCAGAAAGGGACCGCCGGCCATGGCTGGAAGACCGGAGACCAGTGACCAGAGACTTAAGACCAAAAGGCAAAGACCTAAGATTCGAAATATCATGACCGCAACATTTGCCATCGAGCTGTAAGGAATAATCCCATGAGGAAAATCAATCCAACAACAAATGAAGATGAAGGAAGCGGCTTCGCCGCCAAATTGCACCCAAGCGAAACGGTCCCATCATCATCGTCACCATCTCCTCCTCCCCCTTCCGTTACACCGCCGGTGGAGGTGGTTGCAATGGTTCCCAAAGCCTCCGTTTCACCGGCGCCGCAATTTACCGCCGCCGCAATCACCTCTTCATCAATGCCGCCAAGCTGACCGCTGGCGCAGGGGCCCACGCGCGAGGAGCCGTCAAAAAAGGAATCAATCGGCTTGACGGTGATGGTATAGGTCTTGGCGGGATCAAGGCCGCGCAGGGTAAAATCGCCGCAGTCGGAAAGGCACTCTTCGTCGCCATCGGTATAACCATCCCCGTCGGTATCCTCCGCCGGCGCAAAAGCCCCCGAAACCATGGCAATGGCATCGGCCGTGTCTGCAGTTTCCGCCTGCACATCGGCGCACCGAAGGGGATCGCCGCTCGTATCGGTAAGACTGCCGGTTACCGTGCAGAAATCATCTTCAAGCGAGGAATCGCCGTAGAGGGTCAAAAGGGCCACCTCGTCATCCCGCGTCGGCGAGATCTGATCGGCGGAATCTTCCGCTATGGGATACTCGAGGGGGAGATCGTCGCAGTCGCCGGCGACATCGGCATCGCATCCCGCATCGGGTATGATGTCGGCATTGACCTGTGAGTGGTCGAGATTGAGCATATGCCCCACTTCATGGGTCATCGTAAAATCGAGATCATCCTCGCTGAACTCCACAACATCCCCCGGATCCGCTCCGGTGTCATCGGCGCAACCGGCCGTTATGGTGCATGGACCGTTTGGATTTCCGGGAAGACACAGACAGTTGAATATCCCGTACCCGCCGAAAATAGTCTCAAAGTTGTCGCCGGTGAAGGCATCGGGACCGGCGAAACCGAGAGTGAGAAATTGATTGCACTCACCAAAGGTGTCAACCATGATCTCGCCGGTATCATCGAAAATGACGGGATTGATCCCGTCACTCAAATCGGAATCACTGCCGCTACTAACGATAAAATCATTGTAATTGTCCTCATCAACCGATCCAAGCTCCCCCTCGTCAATGGCAAAGGAAAGACTGGCGCCGGCAATATCCGACCAAACCGAAATATTGCTCTCGACCAGATCGATCGTCTCGGCATTGGAAAAGGTGGCGCAACTCCCCGATTCGGGATGAAGGGTGATAGGGTCAGAGTCGGAGGTATCCCACACCGCCGCCACCCCCTCGTCATTCACTATAATCGGTCCGCCGGCCCACAGAGGGGAAGACCAGAGACCAAGGACCAGGGACAAGAGACCAAAAAACAGAGACAAAAGACCAGTGACCGGTGACCAGTGACCGGTGACCTGTTGATTTTTTTTCATAGGTTATTTCTCCAGAATGGCGTTGATGACCGACTTGAATTCTTCGTAGTCATCGGCGGACCCCTCCGAACTCAATTTTCGGATAGTGCTGCTTTTGGCGGGAAGTCTCTCCTCCATGTTTCTAAAAAGGATTGCGCGGGTATGAAGCCCGGGAACCACCCATTTGCCCTCTTGTTTTTCCATGGGGAAATGCCCCTGAAAAACCCCCATCGGCGCCGTCATGCCTGTCCGGGGCGAATCATTGGCCAAAAAGAGAAGATACGTTTTTCCTCCATCGTATTCGGGGAGTCCCAGATTGATGCGGGCGGTAACCGGTCCCCCGGCAGAAGTCCCCTGCGCAATCTGTTTGATGGTCAGGTGGTCGGAGCAAGTCCCTTTGATGCATTCATTCACTTTAAAGGTATAATAAACGACCAACCGTCCGCTCTCTTCATCATCGTATTCCACCTGTTTGTCCTCGAGCGTCACCTGGACAATCCGCGGCGCCATGCGCGTGAGTTGTTGAAGGTTTAACGGTTTGACGGTTACCGCCCTTGCAAAGGGGCTTGAAAAGAAGATAAAAATAGCGCTTAATAGAAAAAATTTGAAGAGTTTCATAAATTGATTTCCCTTTTTTGTTTTGGAAAGCTCAATGATTTTAATCAGTTGGACCCGGTAAGTCAACGGTTACAATTTTACCATCATACCTGCATGCCCAAATGATGTCAATGATACGACGGATTTTTAATAAATTAAACTTTCAACAGCCGCCATTCGTTAAAAACCAATCTGTGTTTGGAAGACGGAAAATTTTGTTTGCACTCGCCGTCCTGTGCGGTTTGTTCATCATTATCTCGGCCTCCGGGGGCATCGGCAACACGCCCGAAAAGGACAACACCAAGGGGGCCAGCCCCGGGGGGGCAAGCCTCGACCGGATCAAGAAAATCACCCGCGCCGTTTACCTCATCCAGCAGAATTACTACGACCCGCAACGCATCAACCCGGAAAAGATGTTGCGCGAAGGGCTCTATGCCCTTTCGAAAAAAATTCCGGAAATGTTGGTTGAGTTTCCCGAAGGACAAACCGGATCGTTCTCAGTTTCTATTGGAAGCCGGAGAACAGAAATCACCCTTCCGGTCTCCCACAAGATTTTCGACATTTTAAATCCCGTGGCGGAAGCCTTTTCCTTCATTCGGGAAAATTACAAGGGAAAGGCGACTTTCGACGACCAGGAATACGCCTTTATCAACGGTCTGCTGGAAACACTCGACCCCCATTCGAACCTTCTTACCCCCGATGTCTTCGAGGAATTCAAGACGCAGACGGAAGGGGAATATGGCGGCATCGGCATTGTGGTGGGAATAAAGGAGGAGGAGCTGACCGTTATTGCGCCGCTGGAAGGAACCCCCGCCATTCGCGCAGGGCTTAAAACCGACGACAAAATCGTCCAGATCAACGATTTGCCGACGGTCAACATGTCGCTCTCCGAGGCGGTGGAGCGTCTGCGCGGCAAGGTGAATTCAAGGGTGACCCTCCATCTTTTGCGAAAAAACCACGACCCCATGGAGGTGACCCTTGTCCGCGAAAAAATCACCATCGAGAGCGTTTGGGGAAAAGCCGTCAATCAGGGGACCAGCCGCATTGCCTACTTGAGGGTTCGCAGTTTTCAGGAAGACACTTACGCCGATATGGAAAAAGAGCTGGAAAAGGTCAAGGCCCAGGGGCCCATTCAGGGGATCATCCTCGATCTTCGAAACAATCCCGGCGGTCTCCTCGATCAATCGCTTTTAATGGCCGATAAATTCCTGGACGAAGGGGACATCCTGTTTACAGTGGGCCCCAACAATAATGACGAAGAAATCACCCGCGCGCAAAGAGGGAATGATGAGGCAACGGTTCCGCTTGTGGTGCTGGTCGACCGGGGCTCGGCCTCCGCCTCGGAAATTGTGGCCGGCGCCCTGAAACGAAACGACCGCGCCCTGGTCATGGGAATGCAGACCTTCGGGAAGGGTTCGGTGCAATCGCTCTTCAATCTGCGCGACGGCTCGGCCCTCAAACTGACGGTGGCGCAATACTTGACCCCCAAGCGGATTTCCATCCAGGCTGAAGGAATAACGCCGGATATCCAACTGGTGCCGAGCCTCATTACCGATGAGGCGTTCGATCTGGTGGAAGGGGAAAGATTCGGGGAAAAAAGCCTCGACGAACACCTGGAAAATCCGGCCTACCTCCAGCAGACAAAGCCGGCTGTGAGTTACCACTTTCTCGACAAGGAGAAAAAGCCGGAGGAGAGCGAAAGGACCGAATACATCCTGAAAATGGATGAGAAAAACGACTATGTTCTCTCTCTGGCATTGAAGGCTTTGACCCAGACAAGGGAGGCTAACCGCGAAAAAATGCTGGAGCAGATCAAGCCGCTGTTGGAAAAAGAGGCTGAAAGCCAGGATGTTCTCGTCACCCGGGCCCTTGCCCAGAAAGGGGTTGATTTCAGCCCCGGACCGGACATCCCTGTTCCTGCATTGACATTTTCTTCACGCATCACGAACAAGCCACCAGGTGGCAAGGCCGACGGCAAATCGATTTCCCAGATCAATGCGGGGGATGAAATCGTCTGGACCATCACCGCAATAAACGAGGGGAAAACCGACGCCATGCGGCTGGTCGGCGTGGTAAAATCGGAAAATCCGCTGATTGACGAACGGGAGTTCGTGTTCGGACGGGTAAAGGCCGGCGAAACAAGGGAGGCATCGGTAACCCTGAAGGTTGCCGAGGAGATTGTTTCATTCGATGAAGATGTCAAAATCGAATTCATGTCGGACAACCGGGGAATCATCCCCCCCCTTTCGGTGGCCACGCGGTTTGTTGAAAAACCAAAGCCTGTTTTTGCGTATCAATACCGGTTTTTCGACGATGGAACAAACGGATCCGCGGGCAACGGGAACGGCAGGGTCGAAAAGGGGGAAACCATCGCCTTGGGGGTGACCATCAAAAATACCAGCTCCAATCCGGCTGTCGATGTGGCAGTGAATTTGAAAAACGCCGAAAAGGAGGGGAACGTCCGTCTGACCACCGGACGCGTTGTTTTGCCCTCTGTGGCCGCAGGCGCGGAACAGACAGCCGATCTTGCCTTTCAGATTCCGGCCGGTTTTTCCAAAAACAGGGTGGAACTGGAATTGTCGGTTACGGACAAGTCGACACGGGCCGGTTTTGACGACGATTTGAATTTTTCCCTCGCCCCGCCGAATAGTGTGACCACAGCTCCCGGCACCACCGGAGTTTCCGGTGCCGCCGGCGCTGAGGGCGCCGCCGGAGTTACCGGCACTACCGGTGTTACCGGCGTGGCTGATCCCGCACCCGATATTCTTCAGGTTCCCCCCCGGATTCAAATTGCAAACCAGGCATCGGGCACTACGAGCGGAATTTCGGGTACCACCGGAGTTTCCGGCGCCACCGGAGCTTCCGGCGCCACCGGGGCTCCCGGTGTGACCGGTTCCGGCAACCGGCGGTTTTTTGATATTACCGGGACCGCCGAGGACGACGGGGTGATGAAGGATATTATCATTTATGCCGGTGGAAAAAAGGTTTTCTACCGGGCCAACCCGCCCGACAAGCCGACCAACAAAATTCTTTTCACTGCCAGAATTCAGCTGGAAGAAGGGGCCAATTTTATTGTCCTTGAGGCCCGCGACGACCGTGAACTCTCCACGCGGAAAGTTTTGTCGGTGATGGGAACCCCCAAAAAAGCCTTGGCCAGCCAGTCTTCCGCCAGACACGACGCCCTCCCTTGACTTCCCCCCTTCGGGGACAAGAGCCTGTAACACTCTCCGCCTTCGGCGGATCGTTAACAGGCTCTAGTTGCCTATTGCCTTTCTTAAATCATCGGGATATAGGACGCACTTTCATTTCAAGAAGGGATAATAATCATGGAATCAAAGAAAATAACCATTCGTAAACCGGAAGGAAAACTGGGGGTATTACTGGTGGGATTGGGGGCCGTTGCCACCACCTTTGTCGCCGGCGTCGAGGCGGCCAAAAAAGGGGTGCGGAAGCCGATTGGTTCCCTGACACAGATGGGACACATCCGTCTGGGAAAGCGGACCGATAACAAAACCCCTCTGGTTCGTGAGTTTATCCCGCTGGCCGGCTTGAACGATCTGGTTTACGGCGCCTGGGATCTTTTTCCGGACAATGGTTATGAAGCCGCGTGCAAGGCCGGCGTGATCCCGCGCGACCTGCTCGATCAGATAAAGACAGACCTTTCGGGCCTCGAGCCCATGAAAGCGGCCTACGACAAAAATTACGTTCGCCGGCTTGAAGGAAAGCACATCAAAAACGTCCCGAACAAAATGGATCTGGCGGAGGCCCTGATCAAGGACATCGAGGATTTCCGGACAAAAAACAACTGCAACCGGCTGGTGATGATCTGGTGCGGCTCAACTGAGGCCTATTGCACCGTTCAGAACGAACACAAAGCCTTAAAGGCCCTCGAAGAAGGGCTAAAGGCCAACAGCGCAAACATTCCCCCCAGCATGATTTACGCCTACGCCGCCATGAAGTGCGGCTGTGGTTACGCCAACGGGGCCCCCAACCTGACGGTGGACACCCCCGCCCTTCTGGAACTGGCACAGGAAAAAAATGTCCCTGTTTCGGGAAAGGATTTCAAGACGGGACAGACGCTTTTGAAAACAATCATCGCGCCGGGATTGCGCGCCCGTTATCTGGGGATAGCCGGATGGTATTCAACCAACATTCTTGGAAACCGCGACGGCGAGGTTCTGGACGATCCCGCCAATTTCAAGACCAAGGAGGAAAGCAAGCTTTCCGTTCTCGACACGATCCTTCAGCCCCACATTTATCCCGAACTCTACGGCAACCTCTATCACAAGGTCCGCATCAACTATTACCCCCCGCGCGGCGACAACAAAGAAGGATGGGACAACATCGACATCGTGGGCTGGCTGGGAATGCCGATGCAGTTGAAAATCGATTTTCTCTGCCGCGATTCCATTCTTGCGGCGCCGCTTGTTTTGGATCTGGTCCTTTTCATGGATCTTGCCCATCGCGCCGGCCTGCGCGGCATTCAGGAATGGCTCTCCTTCTATTATAAGTCGCCGCAGACCAAGGAAGGGCTCTACCCGGAACACAATCTCTTCATCCAGGAAATGAAACTCAAAAATACGCTCCGCTATCTGATGGGCGAGGAACAGATCACCCACTTGGGACTGGATTATTACCAGAGCTGATTGTAGACTCGGCCGCATGGCGTCAAAGCCCTCCCGCTTTCGTTTCATCCGGGCCTACTGGGTCACCTTTCTCGTCCTGGGACAGTATCTTTCTCTCTTTTTTCTCAAAAAAATCATCTCCGAGGCGCGCGCGGAAGGTCTTATGCTCAGGACGCACCAGAAAACGGGCAAACGGATTGTCGCCAACATCCTGAAACTCAAAGGGCTCTACATCAAAATCGGCCAGACCCTCTCCATCATGACCAATTTCCTGCCGCAGGCCTTAACCGAAGGGTTGCAGGAACTGCAGGACGCCGTTCCTCCCCACCCTTACGAAGAGATGGAAAAGCGTTTCCTTGCCGACTTCGGGAAAAGGCCGGACGAGATTTTTAAATCGATCGAGCCGGTGCCGATCGCCTCAGCCTCCCTGGGACAGGTGCACGTGGCCTACGCCCGGAACGGTGCCAAACTGGCCGTCAAGTTTCAGTATCCCGATATAGACCGCATTGTGGGGCAGGATTTGAAAACCATCCGGAACATTTTCGGCCTGGTGAATTTTGTTTTTCCCCACTACGGCTTGAAAAACATCTACCGCGAGTGCGCCCAGATGATTTTGCAGGAACTCGATTTCGAAATGGAGGGGAAAAATCTCGAACAGATCGGGAAAAATTTCAACGGCGAGGCGGCAAGGCCGCCCGCTACATGGAAAGAATCGAAATACGTTTTCCCAAAAGTCACCTGGGACCTGTGTAGCAAAAAAATCCTCACGGCGGAATTTATCGACGGGATCAAGGTGACCAATCTTGAGGCGCTTAAAGCGGCCGGGATCGACCCTCAAGAGGTGGCCGTTTCGTTGATCCACTCTTACTGCAAGCAGATATTCATCGACGGCGTTTATCACGCCGATCCGCATCCGGGGAATATCATCGTGGTGCCGGGATCACCCTCTCCCCAACCCTCCCCCCCCACAAAGTGGCCCCTCTCTGGGGTCAAGG
>JACQOY010000125.1 GCA_016207765.1 Deltaproteobacteria bacterium
CCCCAGAGGGGTGCGGTTCTTCTAGCCGGGGGCGGGTAGCCCCCGGGAAAATGTCAGACAAAATTGTTTTGCCCTGAAAGGGCAAGGTCAATTAAAACGCCGCCCTTTCAGGGCTCCTGATGTTTCGTTTCATTCCTTCCCGGGGGTTTACACCCCCGGCTACAGGAACTTGGCCCCGCTGGGGCTCGTTTTTATCTACCTGATGGATGCACCAGAGTTGTTACGAAGCAGAATAATATGCCGATAGAAACCTTCAAACAGGCCCTGCTCGATGAAATGAAGCTCCCTGATTTCAAAGGGAGGCATCTTTTCATCGCCAAGCTCCGGCTCATTATCTTTGTTCTTTGCTGGATGTTGTTCCTTGTCTTTTATCCCGGCATCTGGACGTCTGCTCCTTTTGTCCCCCTTGTTTTCAACATCGGTTTTCTGGCAACGGCTGTCTGTTACCGGAATATCCTGATCGGTCAATATATTTTCCCGATGGTCGGGCTCGAGATTTTGGCGGATATCATCAGCCAGACCGCCCTTATCCATATTCTGGGGGCCGACACAACCGTCGTTTTTTTGTTTTACGGCATGTATGTCATCGCGGCGGGCTCCTTTTTCGGCTATCTCATGGCGCTTCTGGCGGCCACCATGGCCCTTCTTTCGTATTGCGGCCTGCTCATTCTGTTGCGGACCGGGATCATCGTCCCCTTTGTTTTTCCCATTGTCCGTCCGGAATTTGTGGCGCTCAAAGATTTCGGCTATTTTTTCAATCTTACCCTTCTCCCTCTGGCTTTGGGGATAATCGTCTACGGCGCCCGCATCGCCCATTATTTTTCGAAAATAAAGGAACGCGCCCTGGAAACCCGCAATGTCCAGTTGTTGGCCTTGAACCGGATCGGTTCCACCATCCGTCGCGCGATGAACCTGAAATCGGTCATCGATCAGGTCTTGAAAGGGGTGATTCAGGGACTTGGGTTCGATGTCTGCTTTTTGGCCCTTTTGTCGCGGCACGAAGAAAAGGTGATTTTCTACGTTCCCGCCGGGAACAGTTTTACGGTGAGAATGGAGGAAATGCTGGGGCACACCATGTTGGACATGTTTTTGCCGCTCAATACGGTTGAAAATTCGGCGTATCAGTCGATCTTGAAGAACCGGGTCATCATTCGGAACGATTTCACCGAGCTGACCCGCGGTCTGGTTCCCGAAATCAACAGCCAAAAGGCCCATCTCCTGCAGAAGGAGCTTGGGTTCAAGAAGTTTGTCATCACCCCGCTTGTTGCGGAACGAAAGGTGGTGGGGGCGTTGATTGGGGCTTCGCGCAAGGAATATGTGGAGGAAAGCGTCGTTGATACGCTGGACAATTTCGCCAATCAGGCGGCATTGGCTCTGGAATCGGCCCAGTTGATCGAGGAGCTCCAGCAAAAAAATGTGGAGCTGGAGGAGGCCAATAAAATCAAATCGGATTTTCTGGCCATCATGAGCCATGAATTGCGCACTCCGTTGACCGCCATCATCGGCTTTTCAGAAATCCTGCTCGAGGGGGTTTTGGGGGAGATGAACAAGGAACAGAAAGATTCAATGCAGGAGGTGTTAAAAAATGCGGAGAATCTCCTTCACCTGATCAACAGCATCCTGGACCTGGCCAAAGTGGAGGCGGGCAAGATGGATCTTTCGGTGGAACCTTTTGATGTGGCCGGAGTTATTACCGAGGTTTGGCAGACGGTTTCGCCGCTGGTTGCGCGCAAAAACCAGGATCTGGTTTTAAACATCGGCCCCGAGCTCCCAAAGTTGACGGCCGATCCCCGGAAACTGCGCCAAATCCTCATTAATCTGGTGGGGAATGCCATTAAATTCACTCCCGACGGGGGGCAAATTGAAATTTCCGCCCACTATTACAAAAAAGCGGACATTTTGACGGAGGAGTTTCATCTCAAGCCAAAGCGCTTCTCCAACACGGGGGTTTTTCGGATTGCCGTGAAGGATTCGGGCATCGGCATCAAATCGGAACATTTGGCGCATATCTTCGATATCTTCTCGCAGGTCGATTCCACGTTTACCCGGAAATATCAGGGGACCGGCCTCGGCTTGGCCCTCACAAAGCAACTGGTGGAACTTCACGGTGGCATCATTGCCGTGACAAGCGAATTCGGGAAGGGCTCGGAGTTCAAGTTTCTTCTTCCGGAAAAAATCCCCGAGGCATGATGTCCATCAGGCATGGTGTATTCGGGTGAATACACGAAAAGCCCTTGTCGGGTTGAAATTGCCTTTCAGGCTGTTTAAAATTCCCTTGTTCTCAGGCAGGTTTTCCTTCTTCAAGCAGATTTTCCCGCTGTTGTCGTTTCTTGGGCAAATTCCATTTCAGGGGGTCTTGTCGTTTAAAGGAGGGATCATGGTCAAAAAACGCATTCTTATTATTGAAGATGATACGATGGCCCAATATCTGCTGAAAAAGCGGCTGTCACACGGCGGTTATCGGTGCATAGGTGTTTCCTCAGCCGAAAAGGCTTTGGAAATTCTTGAAAAAACCGATCCGGATCTGGTGATTCTCGATCTTGGTTTGCAAAGAGCGGATGGCACCGCCTTTCTCAGCCATGCCAAAGACTGGCTCCCTCCAGGGAGGAAGGTTCCCCCCATTCTTGTCATGAGCGGGCATGATCATCAGGATATTGTCGACTATTGCTTCGAGCACGGGGCCAAGGCCTTTATCCGAAAGCCACTGAAACCGGAGAACCTTCTCTCCCTTGTGGAACGTTCGCTGGCGTAAAGAATTCATCAAATAGTATTCTATAAGTATTAATAATAAGTATAATACAAAATAAAAAACTTAAATATCAAATAGTTGAGTTATAAAAAGAATACAAAAGAATACATAAATATGAAAATAAGGTTGAAAGTAAAAATATTCAGGCACTAGAATACAGCCAGTCAGTTTCCAACAGACATCCCGCAGGTATCGATATTGTTTGATCCTGAAATCACATTGAGCTCTTTGAGATGGCGTCCATGATTTTGAAGTGACTCGTTACTTGAGCGAATTGAGGCGACTCCTCCGGGCTTTAAGATTTTAGGGGGGCTTGAGAAATGGACCCCTCGAGTTATCCCTGAAGTTCGCTCGGAGGAGTCACCTTAATCAACTCTAAGCAAAAAAGGAGGAAATTATGCGGCTAATACAAATGATCAAAACAAGCTGTTTGTTGTTTTTACCGGTTTTCTGGACCATCAGTTGCAGTGGCGGCGGCGCTGGAACAGGGACTCTTTCATTGGCCCTCACCGATGCCGCTTCCGACGACTACCAGGCCGTCTATGTAACCATCGATGAAGTCCAGGTACATCGCTTGGGTGGCGGTGATGAAGCCGAAACCGATGAAGGAGAGGAGGCGGATGACGAGGGTGAATGGGAAACCATTTTAACCCCCCAAACAACCTACAATCTGCTCGATTTGGTCAATGGTGTGAGGGTTGACCTCGGTCTGGCGACTCTGTCGGCAGGTTCGTATACGCAAATGCGGCTGATTATCGGAACCGGGCCGGATGACGGCATCAATCTGTTCAGCCAGGCGCATCCATTCGCCAATTATGTGATCGATACCGATGGGGAGACCCACGAACTCAAAGTACCGAGCGGTGAACAAACCGGCATAAAAATCGTGGAGGGTTTCGAGATCAGTGAAAACGAAACGACCGAGTTGATTCTTGATTTTGACGCCTCCGCGTCGGTTGTCATCGCGGGGAACAGCGGTCAATACCTCCTGAAACCGACCATCAAGGTACTCAACACCGTGGAGTTTTCCATCATTCAGGGAACCGTCACAACAGGCGAAGGTGATGAAGCTTCCGTTGTCGGGGGGGCCATGGTGTCGGCGCAGGTTTTCGACGGCGGTGCGGCTGACGCAAAAGACGAAGTGATTGTGGAGGCCGCTACCGTTACCGATGAAGACGGCAATTATGCGCTGTTTGTCGAGCCGGGAACCTACAACCTTGTTGTCACCAAAGAGGGTTTTGGAGAGGAAGTTCTGGAAATCACGGTTGCCTCCGGCGAGACAATGACGGCCGATTTTGTCCTGGAAACAACCGATACCGGAACCCTCGGCGGCAATGTGACTATTGCCGATGCCGATGATGAAACCTATGCGACACTGAGCTTCCGGAAAGCCGTGACCATTGGTGAGGTGGAAGAGATGATTCAAGTCGCTTCCTTTAATGTCGCGAACGGGGGCGATTACAGTGTTGTTGTTGCAACGGGTGATTATGAAGTCATCAGCTCCACTTTTGATCACGACACACAGATGAGCGCGGTAACAGTAGAGGCGGACATGGTAACGACATGGGATGTTTCATTCTAGGTGAAAAGAAGACCGAAGCGACTTGATCAACTCTAAGCAAAAAAGGAGGCTTTATGTCGGTCAAATTAATCAGAATCATGGTTCTTACGGCGACTTTTGCATCTCTTCTCGGCCTGTACGCAACACTTGGATGCCGGGCCAGTCTGGACATCGGGGAGAGGAAGAGGCGTTGCTCAACCGAGCAAGCCAAGACCTCTTTCATCCTATCATCTGTGCGGTCGGTTTGAAGACCGGGACAAACCGGATCGGGTACTTCTGGGCAAGGCCTCTTGGTACGGCCATCCGTTTCACGGCCGTATGACCGCCAACGGCGAGAGATACGACATGTACGCCATGACGGCGGCCCATAAAACTCTCCCTTTCGGGTCGCGGCTAAAGGTCGTTAATCCGCAAAACGGCAAATCGGTGCTGGTGCGGATCAATGACCGGGGTCCCTATATACCGGGGCGTATCCTCGATCTTTCCTTTGCGGCGGCAAGCCGGCTGGGGATGATCCATCAGGGAGTAACCGTGCTGGAGATGAGGGTTTTCGGGCCGAAGAAGGAATTTGTGGCACTAAAATAAAAAGAAAGCCGGCTAAAATGTATTGAATAACTCGGCCGCAAGAGGCCGAGATTGCGGCGGGCC
>JACQOY010000132.1 GCA_016207765.1 Deltaproteobacteria bacterium
ATTCAGTTCCGGAGATGAAACCAGATTCAGTGCCTGTGACTCATGGGCTATTCCCGTGGCAATTATCGGAAGCGGGGCCATCGGATTCGGTCTGGGCGCCGCCATTGGCAGTGCCTTCAAGAAAAAACAGCCCGCCGTGACGACCATCATCGACCCGGCCACAGGCACCTACGGCGCCGCTGTCGGGATGGAGTTTTAAGCCGCTATCTGATTTCCAAGAAATGGTCTTTAAAGAATAACGACAGGTTGAATTTGTTCAAAAAGTTTAGACCGAGCAAACCCTCGACGGTGGCTTTTTTGGGGAGTGTGTGACAGATAACATCGACATTCCTCAGTTGTCTTCCCATGCATTGAATGGCTCGAACTCTTACTAAAGGAACTGTCTCCGTCCGGGAAGGCGTTGTAATGGGAACGGTCTTCGATCTTCGGTTAAGGGCATAACCTAGAGATCTGGCCGCCTCGGGAGATATGAGTGTATAGGTGGCCCCGGTATCCAGCGCCATCTTAATCAGGCATTTTCCTGTTGGTCCAAAGAGGATTGCGCTGACGGGAACTATGCTCTTATGAGGATCAAGATATCGGCGCGACATAGAAACACGCGGCAGTTGGGAGATCTTCTTTTGCGTGCGTGATCATTTTCAGCTTTCCTTCAAATCGTTTTGACTTTTTCCAAATTTCTTTCCGGTTACGACTATGTGCAATCAGCCGGCCTGTAAGGGGAGTGGTGGTTCCCTTATCAAGTCTGTCCACATCGATCAAAAGCCATTCTTGAGGGTGTTTCCTTCTGATATTTTCAATAGACGACGATCTCATGGCATTACCTGCCTCTCATTTAGCTCCTCCCTCCCCATTTAATCAAGGGCAAAATAAGCAAAAAATTGCGCCATGTGTTGTCGATTCATTAAATTTTCAATACTTTAACCAACGGTGGTATTTCCGCAAACCGCCTCAAATACTCCCGGTAATCCTTGAACGGCTTGGCCTTGACGGGGCCGGGTTTGAGCTCGAAATCTCGAAGGCGAGTCAGCAGAAACCGGATGGCCGACTGGTAGAGATAATATTCAAAACTTTTGATTTCTTTTGCGGTCAGTTTCCTGACCGATTGGTATCCCCTCAAAAATCTCAGGCACTTCTCGATCGAGAAATTTTTTCCGTCGTGGCAACAAGCGTGAAGCGTCACGGCGATGTCGAAAAGACAGGAGCCGAACCCCGCCGCCTCGTAGTCCAAAATCCCTTCCAAACGATCGCGGACAAAGAGGAGATTTTCGGGAAAGAGATCGGCGTGGATTAAGCCGCTTGGGACCCCTTTCGGTTCGTTCTTTTTAAGCCAGCTCATCCATTGGCCGATGTCCAAGGCCACCGTCGGATGCCTTTTTTTGAGACGAAGGAGGATTTCCCGGTAAACCGATTCCAGACCGGGAAAGTTGAAACGATGAGGGGGGAGACGACAATTTTTTGTTGATTGATGGAGTTCCGCCAAGGCCCGGCCGATCCGGTATAAATGTGCCCCCATAAGACGATGGTGGAAGTACGAGGCGCCGTGGATTTTTTCGAACAAGAGAACATACTTCTTTCCAAGGGGGACATAATATTTCCCCTTTTTTGTCTGGAGGGGGAGCGTTGTCTTGAAGGAGAGCCTTTTTTGAACCCGCTCCAGCAGATCAAAAACGCGGAGTTCATTTTTAAGCCGTTTTAAGTCCGCCACTTCATCCACGCGGAGAAAATACGATTTTTTCGGGTAGGTCAGCTCGTAGAAAGTATTGACTGTTCCTTCCAAAACGCCGCGGATTTTTTGGGGGGCATCAAAGCCGAAGGGTTTCAGCAGGTTGAGGATCTGCTGTCTGGTCAAACGGGTATAGAGGGCCATGGAAGAGACAAGAATAGGGGGGCCGTTATCATTTGTAAATAAATTCTTGACCCCGCCACGTCCTCCTCCTAGGTCTTGTTCATGTCTTCTACCACCCCCATGATCCGGCAATATCTGGAAACCAAGGAAAAATACAAGGATGCCATTCTCTTTTTCCGGCTGGGGGATTTCTACGAAATGTTTTTCGATGACGCCGAGAAAGTTTCAAAAATCCTGAATCTGACCCTTACCAGCAGAAACAAAAATACGGAGGATGCCGTCCCGTTTTGCGGCGTTCCGCATCACTCCGCCCAGAATTACATCAACCGGCTGATCTCGATGGGGCATAAGGTGGCTCTGTGCGAACAGATGGAGGATCCCAAAAAGGCCAAGGGGATTGTGAAACGGGAGGTGGTGGCTGTGATCACCCCCGGATTGACGCTTGACCCAGAGGCCCTCGACGGAAAAAGCGCCAATTATCTGGCCTCGGTCTGTTTTTTAAAAGACCGATGGGGGGTGGCCCTGGCCGATATTTCCACCGGCCGTTTTCAACTGACTGAATTCCCGGAGGAATCCGGGTTGTCCGACGAGATCGCCCGTCTCGAGCCGAAGGAAATTCTTCTTCCGGAAGGGGCCCTGACCCAAGGACAAAAAAACGGGTTGTGGGCCCTTAATCTCAGGAAAAATTTCCCGGCTGTCTGCTTCAACGTCATGCCCGGCTGGCATTTCGATCCTGATTTTGGCCGTGATTTGTTCACCTCTTATTACAAGGCCGACCTGTCGGGATTGGGGATTGACGGCCTGATAGCGGCAATGCCCGCCGGGGGGGCGCTTCTTTCCTATCTTTCGGAAATGAAGCTTTTCAAGGAGTCCCTGCTTGGCCGTCCGCAGATCTATTCCCACACGGAATCGATGGTTCTGGACGACAATGCCAAAAAGAATCTTGAACTGACAAAAACGCTTGAGGAAGGAAAAAGCCATGGATCGCTATTCCGGCACCTGGACCGCGCCAATACGGTAATGGGGAGTCGGCTATTGAAGTTGTGGCTTCTTTATCCATTGATCGATTGTCATCAGATAGACAAAAGGCTGGATGCCGTATCCAAACTGAAGGAGGACTCAAGCTTGCTCAAGGACCTGGAAAATGAACTCGTCCGGATTTCGGATCTGGAGCGATTGGAAAACCGGGTTGTGGCGGGGCAGGCAAACGCCCGTGACCTGATCGCCTTGTCTGAGTCGTTGAAACCGGTATCCGCGATTCGGGGCGCGTTTTCCGTTTCCCCCAATGGGGCCCCCCTTTTGAGCGAGGCACTGGAGGGGCTTGATTGCCTCGGAGAATTGACGGATGAAATCGACAAAACCCTTTGCGATGAGCCTCCTTTGGCGCTCAAGGATGGGGGATTGATCCGCGAGGGGGTGGATGTCCAACTGGATGAACTGCGCTCAATCGAAAAAAACGGAAAATATTTCATCAGCACGCTGGAGGCCAGGGAACGTGAGGCCACCGGCATCTCATCCCTCAAAATCCGATACAATCAGGTTTTCGGCTATGCCATTGAGGTGACTCATACCCACAAAAACAAGGTTCCCTCCCATTACATCCGCAAACAGACATTAAGCACCGCCGAGCGTTATATCACCCCGGAACTCAAAGGATACGAGGAAAAGGTATTGAAGGCCGCCGAGCGGATCTGCGGGTTGGAATACGAGATTTTTCAACGTCTGCGCGAGAGAGCCGCGTCATTTTCCGGGCGGATCAGGAAGACCGCCTGTTCCATCGCCGTTCTTGATGCCTTGGCGGCGCTGGCCCGTCTGGCCATCGAATGCCGCTATGTTCGGCCTGAAATAACCGATGAACCGGTGCTCGAGATCAGAAAAGGACGGCATCCGCTGGTCGAGGCCCTCTACCGTGAGGAGCCGTTTGTTCCGAACGATGTTTTTCTGAACACGAATGACTGCCAGCTGATGGTGATCACCGGCCCGAATATGGCCGGCAAATCGACGGTCATGCGCCAGACGGCGCTGATTGTCATCATGGCCCAGATGGGGGGCTTTGTCCCGGCCGAGGCCGCCCGGATCGGGGTTGTCGACAGGATTTTTACGCGGGTGGGGGCATCCGATCATCTCAAGAAGGGGCATTCGACCTTCATGGTGGAGATGCTTGAAACGGCCAATATTCTGGCCCACGCTACTTCGAAAAGTCTGGTGATCCTCGATGAAATCGGCCGGGGAACTTCCACCTTCGACGGACTCAGCATTGCCTGGGCTGTTGCCGAAACGCTCCACGACAAGATCCGGTGCCGGACCCTTTTCGCCACTCACTATCATGAGCTTACCGATCTGGCGGAGGAGAAGGGGGGAATTCAGAACTATCAGATGGCCGTGAAGGAATGGAATAACGAGATTGTTTTTTTAAGAGAGCTGAAAAAAGGGGGGACCAACCGGAGCTACGGGGTCCATGTAGCCGCGATGGCGGGGCTTCCCCCGGAGACAATCTCGCGGGCGCGCGAGATTCTCAAACTGCTGGAAGAAAAAGATCTCCAGTTCAAATCGGCGGCGCAAAAGGAAACACCCCAGATGACGCTGTTCGAGCAAAAACCCTCTCCCGTTGTCGAGGAACTCCAAAAAATCAACCCCGATCAAATGACGCCCCTTGAGGCCCTGAATTTCCTTTCCCGCATTCGTGGAACGGTTTAGAATTACCCCATGCTTATTCAGGCTGTCGAAGACATCAAGTGCATCCACCTCGTTTTGGAAGATTACGACCGGTTTATTCCTTCCTTCATGATTGAAAACGGCAATACGGCAGAGGCGGCCAAAGGATACCTCGAAGCATGCAAGGCCGTTGTTAAAAAACTCCATACCGAAAATTATCATGCCGAGAATGTCATCGAAATCCGCAGTCGGATGATCGATCGTCTGTTGACCGTTCTTTTCTCCCATTTTGAAAAAGAGGTGGTTTCCCAGCTCAGGCACAGCGGCCCCCGCGCCGCTGTTATCGCCCAGGGGGGGTATGGCCGGCAGGAAATGAACGTCTATTCGGACATTGATCTGTTGTTTCTTTATCCCTCAAAAAAAGGGGCTTACATCGAAAACTTGACCGAAAAAATTCTCTATCTTCTGTGGGATCTCGGTCTTGAGGTGGGGTATGCGACCCGTACCGTTTCCGAGTGCAAAAAGCTGATGCTCCAGGATACCACCATCATGACGGCCATTCTGGATGCCCGTTATCTTTGCGGCGATGCGGGTTTGTGGGAGCAATTTCAAAAAGAGGTTCATTCGGTTCTGAAGTCGTCTTCCGTACAGGCAAAGTTGATTCGGGTCAAAATGGAAGAGCAGTCGGCGCGCATCGAAAAACACGGGGGATCGGTTTTTGTTCTGGAGCCCAATGTGCGGGATGGGGCGGGAACCTTAAGGGATCTTCATTTGCCCCGGTGGATCGCCAAAATCCAGGGAAAAGAAGGGAGCTATGAAAGTTTGCTGGCCGAGGGATTGATCCATGAAGACGAATTCAAGAGCCTCATGACGGCGCGCAATTTCCTTCTTCGTCTGCGGAACGAACTTCATTTTCTGGTGGAAAAAAAGGTCGATCTTCTGACGTTTCACCGCCAGGAAATCATTGCGGGAAACATGGGTTACAAAGATTCGGAAGGCATCCTTGGGGTTGAAAAGTTCATGCAGGTCTATTACCGCCTTGCCTATCAAGTCCACCTTATCTCAAACACGATCATCCGACGCTTGACGCACAAGGAAAAGGGCTTAAGCGAGATTTTCCGGAAGATAAAGGTGAAATCAGTCGATGACCATTTCAGAATTGTCGACGACCAGATTGCAGCGGTCTCGAATGATCTGTTTGAGAATCATCCCTCTGCCCTGATGAGGATTTTTCATCATGTCCAGAGTAAAGGCCTTCCGATTCATTCGGAGACAAAAGATATTATCCGGGGTTCGCTATATCTGGTGGACGACCGGTTTCGGCAAGACCCCGAAAATTGCCGGCTTTTTCGCGAGATGATGAGCGACTACCGCAATCTGGGACAGATGCTTTTTGCCATGCACGAGGTTCATTTTCTGGATGAATGGCTCCCCGAATTCAAAAAGCTTCGTTGCAGAGTCCAGCACGACATCTACCACATTTATACGATCGATACCCATTCGATCTTTGCAGTGAATGAATTGTCGAAACTTTTTCAGGGGGCCTATGCCGGGAGTTTCGGGTTGTTTGCCGAAGCCTTAAGGGAGGTGTCTCGTCCCTTTCTTTTGACCATGGGGCTTTTTTATCATGACATTGGAAAAGGAGAGGGGGGAAATCACTCCGTCAAAGGGGCCGAGATTGCCGATCGGGCGACCAAACGCCTGGGCTACACGCCGGAGGAGCAAAAAATCGTGGAGTTCCTGGTCATATCCCACCTGATGATGCCGCATTTGTCCCAACGCCGTGATTTGGAAGACCAAAGCATGATTATCGAATTTGCGCGGTCGATGGGGAGCGTTGAGAATTTGAATATGCTTTTTTTGCTGACTTGGGCGGATATTCGCGCTGTGGGGCCGGAGGCCTGGACCGACTGGAAAGGATCTCTCCTCGAAAGACTGTATCAAAAAACGCGCGAAGTCATCGAAAAGGGCGAGTTTTCAAAGGAAAAGACCTACGAGAGGATAGAACGGGTGAAAGAAGCGCTTCTCTTGAAGATGGGGGAGAAGTATCCCAAGGAGGATCTCCAACGGTATCTTTCGTCGATGCCGCCGCGGTATTTTTTTGCGGTAAGCGAATCGGAGGCCGAGCGGCATTTTCAGCTGGTTGAGCAGGTTTCCGACGTCAATCTCTCCTCTTCCTTCCGGTACTTGGAAGGCGAAAAAATGCACGAAATGATCCTTCACACGTTGAATGCACCGCGGGTTTTTTCGGCTGTTACCGGGGTGATGGCGGCCAATGCCGTGAATATTTTCGGCGCTGAGGTTTTTCAGCGAAACAACGGATGGATCCTCCTCATTCTCAAGATAACCGACGCGCAGGGAAAGCCGATCGAACGGCCGGAACAGTTCGATGCCATTCAAAAAAGTCTTTTCGATGTCCTGTCGGGGCGCGTACGGGTGGATGAGCTGATTGCTCGCCGTCAACTTCCGGAATATCTGTTAAAAAAGCCGGTGCAAAAGGCGGAGGGCAAAGTGGTGATCGACAATGATGTGTCGGCCTATTACACCGTTATTGATGTTTATGCCCATGACCGGCTTGGGCTCCTCTACGATATCACACGAACGCTGAATCGCCTGGGGTGTTACGTGGAGGTTTCCAAAATATCCACCAAAGTGGAGCAGGTGACCGATTCGTTTTACGTAAAGGACATTTTTGGCAAGAAGATTATTTTGAAGGATAAGCTGACGGAGATTAAAAAGGCGTTGACCGACGTTTTGGAAGTGAAG
Organism: Deltaproteobacteria bacterium; assembly: GCA_016207765.1. Classification (GTDB taxonomy): domain Bacteria; phylum UBA10199; class UBA10199; order UBA10199; family SBBF01; genus JACQOY01. The sequence continues at coordinate 7,268 of JACQOY010000132.1, forward strand.
GCTTGAAAAATATGCTTCTTTCCCTGTTTATTTTCATTTTCCTTCTGGGTTTTCTGTTTCTTGTTTTTTATTTCTTTCGCGACCGGAAATATCTTCGAAAACCGACCCGCGAGGCCTTGGGGACGGACTTAAGGAAGGAAATCGAGGAGGAACAGGGAGATTTTAAACGCCGCAAGGAGCGGTTTGAAAAAGCACTGTCGAAGGCCCAAATCAAAATCCAAGCCAAACTGACCAAAAGGCCGGCCGATAAGCCCGGCCCGTTTGCATGACCCCTACAGAAGCTCGCCTAATACGGTGAAACAGTACCCGAAGGGTATAGTAATAGTCAGCTTCAGTACTGTCCCTTTCCTCCATTAGATTTTAATGGTAGGGACTGCACCTCTAATCTGTAGTTCACTACAGTTGGTGCTGACGCCACCCAGAGCCTTGCGGAGCATTACTGAATTATGCGAGCGTCAGTATTTATCGTCCGAATAGACTCCCGTGTGCGCCGGATTTCCCCGAAAGAGCGGCCACTCGCGGGCAAAGGGAGGCACCGAGGATCCCTCGTCGCGGACGGCCCAGAAGATATCGCCCGTCATGCCCGGGATAACATCGGCCCTGCGGTCCTGGAAAAAGACCTCCAGTTTGCCGTCTCCGTCCACATCCCCGACAACCGGCGAGGAGACGATCTCATAACCGACAACATGGCGGGCGATAAGACCCCCGTTCAGGCCGCTCAAGATATCAAGGTCTCCGGACATCGTGGCGATATAGACATCAAGGACACTGCCGGGATTTCGCCGGACCAGGGCGGGTGAAGAATGAACCGCGCCGCCCAAGTTCCGCTTCCAGAAGAGGGAGCCGTCGCCATTCAGGGCATAAACATTGCCGTCGGCGGAACCGAAGACCGTCTCCAAATCACCGTCGCCATCCAGATCCCCAACCGCCGCCGAAGAGAGGATCTCCCCGCCGGTCGAAAAACTCCATTTCAGCCCCCCGGTCTCCCCGTCGAAGGCCTTGAAGAGTCCGCTACCGTCTCCGATCAGGACCTCCAGAATGCCGTCGTCGTCAACATCGGCCGTCGCGGGGGAGGCATGCACTTTGCTTGCAAGATTTGTCTGCCAGTCGACAGCCCCGGTTTCGGCATTGAGACGATACAAGATGCCGTTGCCGGCGTATTGGCCGTCGTTTGCGATAACGATCTCCTTGTCATCATCGCCGTCGAGATCGGTCACCGCCGGCGTGGACCATATCCACCGCCCGGTATTTAAGGCCCAGTTGAGTTTTCCCGTCTTGCCGTCGATGGAACGGACGTAGTTGTCCATGCAACCGTTGAAGACGACCGGATCGCCATTCGGGGCGAGGGTTGCGACTGTTGGTGTCGATATGGAATGGCCGGAGAGGATGGTGCGCCAGAACCAGTTTCCCTCGCCGTCAAATGCCTGTACCTGGTTGCCCGAGGTTGTTCCCCCGAGCAGTTCGGGAAGGCCGTCGTCGTCCAAATCATAGAGATTGACGGAGGAATGGGCCTCGTCGTTTTCCGTGTCTTTCCAGAAGAGGACTGTTCCGTCGGCCTCAAACAAAAACCATCTACCCGAGATGCCGGGGTATCCGAGCGGGTAATATTCCTCACTCCCCGTGGCGACCTCGAGACCGGGCCGGTCGGGGCGGACCTCGCCGATCGCGGCGGCCGGCCCCGGAATCATCCGATAAAAACCGCCGGAGATCTTGCCGAAGGTATAGTTCCACAAGACGGTAATCTTCGACAACTTTGGCTCAGGTGGAGGGGGTGGAGGTTCTTGAATGCATTCCCCCTCATAATCCCCATGGTTTAAGTGTGCCGGCCAGGCCGAGTCGGCAATCTCGATTGTGTGGGCATTTGCGGGATTCCCCGGCGGGATATGACAGATTGTCACCTTGGGATCGTTTTCGGGATCGTCGTCCGGAGTTGGTGGAGCCGCCGGCGGCGGCTCTCCGTTCCCCTTTTTCTCATGCGCCTCCGCGATTTTTCCCTTGATGCAATCCGATTTTTGGGATTCGCACGTCTTGGCGGATTCGACGATCCCCTTAAAGACAGCCGTATCCAGTTTTCCGTCATCATCGAACATCCCGTCATAATCGCCGTCAAAGGCCTTCATCACATCCAGAATCGTCGCCGCCTGTTCCTTGACGCCGGCGCACCCATCCTTGTGGACACAGTCCTGCATGAGTTCCACATGGATCTTGACCGCGGAATCGTTTGCGTAGACGGCGTTGAATTCCTCAAGGTCGTCCGCTTCAAGGATTGGCGAGATCACGACGGCCGGGTCCAGAATTCCCGTGCCCATTCCTTCGCAGAGACTGCCGGTTGAGTCTTCCGCCACCAGGGCCGATATCAGCTCTTCCACCGTCGTGTAGACATCCCCGGCCTCGCCGGCATCGGCCGAGGTCAAGTGGGATGTGAGGTCAAAGTCGTCGGCGCCCATCATATCCAGTGCCTGCGGAGCATCAATCTTGCCGGTGAGAACGGCGTTCAAGAGTTGATGCCAGTTGTCGTAGTCCGGATCGGTGGAACCCTTCTTTTGGGCGATCAGGGAGACGACCGCTTGTTTGAGGAGGCCGTACTTCTGGGTGAGACTTTCCATGTCCGGATCAGAGATTGTCCAAAGCTTTTCATCGATTTGGTACAGACAGTCGAGGTCTCCGCCGGAACCTGAATAATCTTCGCCCCAGTTATCGAATCCCTCCAGTTGCTGGATGATTCCTTCGGTGGCAAGCGTCGTGACGACGTCGGCAGTTCCCAGATTTATGGTTTTGGGGCTAGCCCCGCCGGGGTCGGCCCCGTCGTAAGAAACGGTCTGATATTTTTGGATGCCGCTGGTTGTGGTCAGAATCACCTCCGGATTACCGGCAAGCTCTTCAGGGGGGACTTCAAGCTGGTACTCTCCCTCCGAATTGGTCTCGAAACTCCCCAGATGTTTTCCATTGAGGGTATAGAGGTCCCCTTTAATCCCCGTCGCAGTCGCGTCGTCTTTCGTTTCTTTGATGCGGCTCATCCCCTTTTGCAGTGCCGGAAGGGCCTCAAGGGGAGGGACATCAACTCTGCCGGTCAGGAGCACCATCTCCGACGCACCGGTGTCGGAGGGAGTTTCCACGCCGTCATCCGGCGCGGCGCCGCCACAGGATAAAATCAGGGTGAGGCCCGCAATCAACACCGGGCGAGTCAGATGAAAAAATCTCGTTATTCGCATAAGGCCCTTTAACATGAGCATAAAACGTGCCATGGCGGGGTTAAATTATTTCACCTGTATTCATGGGGGGTTGGCAATGACCACGAAAGGAAAAGTCGAAGGGGTGTGTCAAGGAATACCCGTCAAACGGGGGACTGATGTAGCAATTTGTAACCCCTCTGTTTGATTCATCCCCTGCTTCGCGGTACACTGAAAAATATGTCTCGTCTTCTTTCTCTTGTCCGACGAATTATTGCCATTAATTCAACCGCAACTGTCGGGACCCTCTCGTTGGCGCGGTTTATGGGAGGGGAGTTGAGACGGATCGGCTTTTCCGTGCATCTTGACAAACACCGCATCAAGGGAGCCGGTCAGGCCAATCTGATCGCGCGGGTCGGTCCAAGACGAGGAAAGGCGCTCCTTATTAACACTCATCTGGATACCGTTGTCACCGACCCAAAGCGATGGAGAAAAACGGGAGGGAACCCTTTCAGGGCCGTTCTTTGCAACGGATATATTTATGGTCTTGGAACCGCCGATACAAAAGCGGCCTTGGCCTGTCAGATAAGGGCGCTCCATAGTCTTGATCTCAAAAAACTCAAGCGGCCGTTAATCCTCACAGGCACTTTTGCCGAGGAGACGGGGATGGCAGGGGTCAGAGAACTCATTAAATCGCGACGCCTGCCAAGGATTCGGTATGCACTCAACAGCGAGCCGACGGGATTGCAACCGGTGATCGGGAATTATGGGTTTCGGGTCTATCGGATTGAAATTGAGTGGAAAGAAAAAAAAGGGGAAGGAAAAATTCGTGAGAAAACTTTCAAGGGAAGAGCGGCGCACAGCGCCAAACCGTGGCTGGGGAAAAATGCCATTGTCGATTGCCTGAAATGGCTTGAGCGGAGGGATGACAAAGTAACTGTTGTCGAGATGAAGGGGGGGCTTGAGGCGAATATTGTGGCGCCGTTTTGCCGCATAAAATTCATCCCAAGCAAAGGACCGATGGGATTTTTTTCGGATATCCTTAAATTTCTCGACTTAAGCGGTAAAAAGGGGCAAACGCACAATCTGGGAACGATCGAATTCAAACAGAATCGCCTTACGGTTACGATAGATCACCGGTTTGGCCCGGGGATCGATCCACGGCCGCGCGAAAAAGAGCTTCGGAAATGTTTTTCCTCCGCCGGTCGCTCTGCCACCTGTGTCATTCATCTGGAGCGGGACAATCCGGCCTTTTCTCAATCTCCCAAAAGCAAACTTGTTGGAAAGGTCCGGCTTGTTTTAAGATCAATGGGAAAAAAGCCTTATCCGGCGAAACGGCCGGGATGTACCGAAGCTGGATATCTGGCCCAAATTGCCGATGAATTGATCACAATCGGTCCAGGTGTTTCGTATGGGAACGCGCATCAGCCGAATGAACGAGTGAGGGTTAAAGAGCTTGAAGAGGCGGTGGCTTTCTATCGGAGGATCATCGAAAAATCATGTTTTTGATTCGTAGTATTAAAAAAAGGGATTTAAGGGATCTTCTTTCCTTGAGCCGCGAGCTCGATACGGTGAACCTCCCGCCCCATGCCCCGATTCTTCGAAAAATGATCGCACGCTCGGAGGGGAGTTTTGCGGGGAGGTTGAAGCAGGAGGAGGCGCAGTATGTGTTTGCCCTCGAAGATACCTCGAGGAAAAAAGTGGTTGGGGTTTCAAAAATATTTGCGAGGCATGGAACCCCGTCGAAACCGCACGTCTATTTTCAGGTGGCTGTCGAGTCGGTTTCATCGCGGACGCTTAAGGTGCGCGCCGAGCGGAAAGTCTACCGTTTTCGGGCCGATTCGCGGGGACTGACCGAGATCGGCGGCCTTGTCCTTAACCGCGGCTATCGCCGTCATTCGCAAAGACTGGGAAAACAATTGTCCTATGTGCGGTTTCTTTTGATGAAGGCGCATCCGGCATGGTTCAAACGCCGGGTGATTGCGGAACTTTTGCCCCCTTTTCGCCGCGGGGGGGAATCTTCTCTCTGGAACTATTACGGATACCGGATGACCGGGCTTCCGTACAAAAAGGCCGATCGTTTGAGTTTTCAAAACAAAGAGTTCATTTTGAACCTGTTTCCGCGGAACGATTTGTATTTCGATCTGTTGCCAAAGGAGGTCCGGGAGGACATCGAAAAGACAGGTCCCGGATCGGTCTCGGCTTTAGTCCTCCTGCGCCGGATCGGATTTCGTTTTGCGGGAACCATCGATCCGTTCGATGGGGGTCCGCACTATACGGCAAGGCTTGGTGATATCGGTGTTTTTCGGGAATGCCGGAGTTTCCGATACTCCGGTATTGCCGTTGGAGGGAAGCGGCATCTGGTATTGACAGAAAAGGGGGACGGTGTGCGGGCCCTTCTAACGCCGGCAAAGGTTGAAAAAAGGGGAATTTATCTGCCTTCGCCGTCGGCCGATCTGTTGAAATTAAAAAAGGGGGAAAAAGTTTATGTCTGGCCGTGGAAATAGCCCGATTCAGCATAGTCGATCGGTCCTGATGGGGGATCCCGCGTTTTTTTCGATCAAAAAGGGGGCCAATCCGCATACCCGTGACTGGCTCGGTTTCCGAAAGAGGATCGACAATAAAAAGGCCTTTCTTGAGTGGCATACCATGGCGCAGACCTTGATGCGTTACGGGGTACAGATTTTTGTCATCCCGGCCCATCCGGAATTGTCCGGGCTGGTATTTACGGCCAATGCCGGTTTTATGCCGGATGTCGAGACACCCGGGCCGCTTGGCCGCCGCGAATTTGTCTTGTCAACCCTGGGTCCGGCCCGGTCCAAAGAAAGAAGGATTTACCAGGCATATCTTTCCGGTCTTGGTCTTAAAGTCGGCGAAATAAAGGCCCAGTTCGAGGGGGAGGCCGATCTGATACCGTGGAAGGATCGGTTCATTTTTACCTTCGGGAAATTGAAGAAACAGCGGTTTATTCCGCGGATTGGAATTCCTCCCTGGAAGAGGGTTTATGGTTTTCGGTCCGACAAAAAGGCGGTGGAGGAATTATCCCGCTGGGTTTCCCCCGATCGAGTCTTGAGTCTGGAGCTTAAGCAAGAGGCTTTCTACCACGGCGATACGGTTTTTTGTTCATTCGGGCCAAGAAGAGAATATCTGCTTGCTTATCGCAGGGGGATTGCCCGGCATTCGTTTGAACAAATCGAGAAAGAACCGGGCGTCATCTGGATTTCCGATGACGATGCCCGGGAATTTGCGGCCAATTCATTTCAGGTAATCCACGAGGGAAGGTGCGTTCTATTTATGCCGCATGGCGTCTCATCGGAACTGCGAAAGCAGATTGAAAAAAAGGGGGTCGAAACGGTTCCAATTGATGTTTCTGAATTTTTTCTGAAAGGGGGGGGATCGGTCAAATGCCTCATCGGCGATTTGGGAGCCTGGGCGGAGGACCTAAGCGTCAATGAGGAAGTGGGGAAATTCCGCGATCATCATCTCTACCGGCATTATTTCGCCAACCAGCCCTGCGCGCATCGATTTTGAGTTGAGGGTTACCTTGTTCCCTTCTCCCTCTTTTTCCAGAGGAAACGAAAGAATGTTTCGAACCGCCAGGTAGACTTCTTTTGTGAATTCCAATCCGAGGTCCTTCCGGCACTCGTTATAATAAGCGATAGCCTCGGTTAACTCCTTTTCGGCATCGGGATGAAAAGAATAAATCAAGAGCTTTACCTGCCGAATATTTTCTTGAATACTTCATCGCCCGGTATCGTTTTGACTTTGCCGCTTTTTATTTCTTCAACCCTTTTTTCTGCCTCCGTTGCCCACAATTCGTCTATTTCTTTCCGGACGGGATGAAGACTTCGGAGAAGATTGTCC
>JACQOY010000131.1 GCA_016207765.1 Deltaproteobacteria bacterium
CATCATGACCTTTGAAACCATCCAAGTCAGTATTGAAAATGAAGTAACCACAGTCACTATCAATCGTCCCAAGGCGCTCAATGCCTTGAATGAGGTTGTTCTCAGCGAGCTGACAAAGGCCTTCCGGGATATTCGCCGTGAGGGGAAAACGAAGGGGGTTATTGTTACCGGTACGGGTGACAAGGCCTTTGTTGCCGGCGCCGATATCGCCGCCATGCAGAACATGACGGTTCTTGAGGCGGAACATTTTGTCGATTTGGGACACCGTTGCATGCGGGCGATTGAAACCTGCCGGGCCCCCGTTATTGCCGCGGTAAACGGGTTTGCCTTGGGGGGAGGGTTGGAACTCGCTCTTTCGTGTGATTTCATTTACGCCTCATCCGGCGCCAAACTCGGCCTTCCCGAAGTGAACCTCGGCATTTTTCCGGGGTTTGGGGGAACCCAGCGCCTAAGCCGCCTGATCGGAAAGAACAAGGCCAAGGAGCTGATTTACACCGCGCGCCTTCTTTCAGCGCAGGAGGCCTTCGATATCGGCATTGTCAACAAGGTATGCGAGCCGAATCAGCTGATGGATGAGGTCAAAAAGACAATCGGAACGATTCTCAAGAAAGGACCGGTGGCGGTAAGCCTGGCCAAAAAGGTGATCAATGAAGGGACCGATCTGTCACTGGAGGCGGGTTTGCAGCTGGAACAATCGACATTTCCGATGATTTTTGCGACGGAAGACAAAACGGAAGGGGTGAGGGCATTTTTGGAGAAACGAGAGGCGAGATTTACGGGAAAATGATATGGATTTTGAATTATCTGAAACCCAAAAGATGATCCAGCAGATGGCGCGGGAATTTGCCAAAGAGCAGTTGGCCCCCGCCGCGGCTGAGCTGGATGAAAAAGCGGAATTTCCCAGCCGGCATTTGAAGAAAATGGGGGAGCTGGGATTTATGGGGATGATGATCCCGGAAGAGTGGGGGGGATCGGGGCTCGATACGGTCAGTTATGTGCTGACCCTGGAAGAAATTTCGGCCGCCTGCGCCTCAACCGGGGTGACCATGTCGGTGAATAATTCACTCTATTGCGGTCCCATCGTCAAATACGGCACCGATGCCCAGAAGAAAACACATCTTGTTCCTTTTGCGCGCGGGGAAAAACTGGGGGCCTATTGCCTCTCCGAGCCGGGGACCGGATCGGATGCCGCCAATCAGCAAACAACAGCCGTTCTTAAAGGGGACAAATATATCCTGAACGGCACAAAGAATTTCATCACCAGCGGGCCAAACGCCGATGCGATGGTGGTTTTTGCGATGACCGACAAGGCGAAAAGGCACAAGGGGATATCGGCCTTTATCGTCGAAAAGGGATTCACCGGAATCGTAGTCGGCAAAGTCGAAAAGAAACTGGGAATCCGGGCCAGCTCCACATCCAGCATCGTTCTGCAGGATTGTGAGGTTCCAAAAGAAAATCTTTTGGGAAAAGAATCGGATGGATTCTCCATTGCGATGAATACGCTCGACTACGGCCGTATCGGCATTGCCACCCAAGCGCTGGGTATTTCGCAGGCCGCCTTCGAGGCCGCCCTTGAATATTCCAAACAGCGTGAGGCCTTTGGCCAGACCATCAGCAATTTTCAGGCGATCCAGTGGATGCTGGCCGACATGTCCACCCGCATTGCCGCCAGCCGTCTGCTTGTCCATCGCGCCGCCTGGATGAAAGATCAGGGAAAACCGTGCACGTTGGAGGCGGCTCAGGCGAAACTTTTTTCCTCCGAAACATCGAATTTTGTCACCAACAAGGCGGTTCAGATTCACGGGGGCTATGGTTATTGCCGTGAATATCCGGTGGAACGTTATTTGCGCGATGCCCGGATCACCGAAATTTACGAGGGGACTTCGGAGATACAGAGGCTGGTTATCGCACGAAACCTCTTAAAAGATTGATGAAAAATTCGAAGCGCGAAGCACGAAATCCGAAACAACCAGAGCGACAAAAAGAATTCACCACCATCTCGTCAGAACCGATTGAGCGGCTCTATACCCCCAAACATCTCAAGGGTTTTGACTACGCAAAAAACCTCGGTTTCCCTGGTGAATACCCCTTCACGCGCGGTGTCTATGACACAATGTACCGCGGCAGGCTTTGGAC
>JACQOY010000139.1 GCA_016207765.1 Deltaproteobacteria bacterium
GGCCTATATTGCGCTGGTGGATGAATTGGCAAAGAAAGCCTAATAACCGGAAGTGGAAACAAGCGTCTGGCCGATAACCGTCTCGGCGGGAGGAAGAGAGGCGCGTTTGTCGGACAGGTCGGCCGAGCGGGGCAAGTGCTGTTCGTCCGGTTGCGGCCATAAAACCTTTGCAACCACCTCGGCGGTTCCTTTTTTGATCATATCGATGGCCTTGGCCGCGGCATAGGAAAGATCAATGATACGGCCGCGGATGTAAGGCCCTCGGTCGTTTACCCGCACCAGAACTGTCTTGTCATTTTCGGGGTTCGTCACCGCCAGATAGGTGCCGAAGGGGAGCGTCTTATGTGCGGCGGTCATGGCATGCGTGTCAAACCGCTCGCCATTGGCGGTCTTGCGGCCATGAAAACCGGGACCATACCACGACGCCCCACCGACAAGCACCTCCCCCGATTCGACAAAACCGGGAAAGGCGTCATCCGGCGTTTGCGGCCCATGGCGCACGGCTCTGGTGGTCGCACACGCAATCACCAACGGTGACAATAAAATGAGGAGACCTGTTTTTTTCATTAATGATGGATGGAGACTTTGTTTATTGCCAAACGAATAGTTTCACTTTATAAACGGCCTGTCATCATAAAAGTTTTCATCTAAAAGTTTTCATCATAATCTAAGGAGGATACCCTTATGGTTGATTATGGAATCAAAGAGAAAGTCGCTATCGTGACTGGATCCGCAGGAGCCGGCCTTGGGCGGGCCGATGCCGTTGCTTTGGCCGCCTGCGGCTGTAAAGTGGCAGTGCTTGATGTGGCACCTACAGACGAAACGGTCAAAATTATCTCCGACAAGGGAGGGACCGCCAAAGGTTACACATGCGATATCTCCAAAATGGATTTGGTGACTGAAACAGTGAATAAAATTAATCAGGAATTGGGACCGGTGAGCATTCTTATCAACAACGCCTCTATCCTCACCACTGTGGGAATGTTTGCCGATATTCCGGTCGACCGGTGGAACCGCGATATAGAGGTTAATACCATCGGCACCGCCAATATCACCCGCGCCGTTTGGCCGCAGATGATCGGCCAAAAATGGGGACGCATTGTCATGATGGCCTCCATTGCCGGCACCAACGGTGGTTTGGGGCAGACAAGTTATTCCACCACAAAATCCTCTGTCATCGGCCTTGGCAAATCACTCGCCCTTGAAGGGGCGCATGCCGGAATCACGGTCAACATCATTGCCCCGGGTGTGATTGAGACGGCCATGGTCGGTTTTATCCGTGAAGATATGCGCGACCGGATGAAAAAAAGGACTCCTTTGCGCCGCTTCGGCCGCCCGGAAGAAATCGCCGATACCATTGCTTTCCTGTGTTCGCAAAAAGCGAGCTACGTCACCGGACAGGTCATCGGGGTGGACGGGGGGATGGGGCTGTTCGTGTTTTAATCACAAACGGCTTGGAGGCCACACTGGGGGGCATCATTTCGGTCACCGGATCGCAAAACTCCACTTCAACGTTCAACTTTCCGTCCGGCGCTTTGAAGAACTCGGGGGCAAGCCCCCGAGATTCTTCGATGCTTAAAGTACTTGCTGTCATCACATTTGCCCGCTTTGGCTCGGCCGCAAGCGGCCGAGATTGCGGCGGGCCTGCATTCAAATCTTCCGGGATCTTCCAGGTAATCAACCGTGCCTGCCTTTTTTCGTCCAACGAAACGCATTCTTTTCCTGAAATCTCCTTTTTGAATTCGGGCGTGAAAGATGCGATGGTTCTGTCCCCTTTCTTTAGTTTGAACGGGACTTTCACCCCGAAGGGATAATCGCTCACCCCCGAAAAAAAGAGGCGCAAGGTCTCGCCGGGATAATAAATATCCTTGTCGGCGGCCAGATAAATGTTTCGGTTTTGCGGAGGAACATCCTCTTTGGGAAGGGCGGTTTCGGCGGTCCAAAAACGGGGTTTTCCCGAATCGAGGTGGACCTCCTTCCCGCCGTAAATACCGATGCCGCAACAATCAAGGTTTTTTACATAATCCCAAATGTTCTGCGGAGAAGCGCCCGGAAAAACGAGATCAGCCGCCATCCCCTCCATGTGATAACTCGTCTTGGCGGCCAGCTTTCCCTTTTTACGGAGGCTTGTATTGTATTCGGGACTTCGATATCCGGAACGGAGCGTCAGCGTTTTGCCCGGCGCAAACTTGTCCTGCAGATAATCGATCATCGCAATCAGGCGAAGGGAAATTCCCTCCCCCAACAAGGCACTCGGCATGCCGAAAAAAGTGTCGATTTTTTTAAGGGAGGCGGTGGAGTAGGTTCCATCATTTCCCCGGTAAGTAACGGAAAGAGTCCCCCGTTTTCCGCCCAAATCGATTTTACCATCCCCCTCATAAAAATACCGCCCCGGCTCGGCGGCCGGAGCCCGGCTGGCGGCGCCGGCCTTGCCCACAGCCTGCGCCTGACCGGCGGCAAGCACCGCAAGAATGAGAAAAAATTTATTGCAGAACGACATCGTGGAGTATTTCATCGGAACATTTGCCCCGCGCCACCAATTCCTTGAAAAATTCCCCCGCTTCCAGGGCATCCAGCGAAAATTTTACCGGCCTTCCCGTGGAAGGATGAAGGGTGAAAATAAACCATCGGGAGACCGTCATGGTAAAACCGTACATCCGGTTATGGATGTTAAGCCGTTGCCATTCGATGCGGGAGATATCGTTCCATCCTCTCTGCCAGGTGCGCACTTTTTTGACGGTTACCCCTTCCGCACTGGTGATCAGCCGATAACGGCCGCCAAGGACAAGATAAAGAAAAAACGGAAAAGGCACAATCATCAGCGACATCAACCCCCAAAAGAAAAGAAAAAGCCAACGACGGGCATACGACTTGCGAAGCAGAGCGTTGATCACCGCCGTCAACGGATAAACTTTTTCCATCGGCCGGGAGGGATCCTGCCGGGGATATTTGATCTCCCAGGGAATGCCCGTGGTCCTGTTCTTTAAGTCGCGGATAAAATCAGCCGCCATTTTGTCGATGGGTTGGAGTGTGATGGGAATATTTCGTTCCCCGGTGCCTGTGGGGGAATAACGGATGTTCAACCGGACAAGCCCCTGCGACGGCTTGAGGGTCAGCCGGCGGATGGAGCCAAGCGGAATGACAATTTTTCGCTTGAGGGGGCCGAACTGAATGCACAGTTCCCCATTTTCCGAAAAAGAGATTTTGTAACTAAACGCGGAAAACTGCTTGAACTCGTATGTTATTGACGGCTTGATCATGCTTTGGTTAGTTAATACGAATATGGGAAAAAAATCAGCCAAAAAATTTCTTTTTCTTCTGGCCGGTCTTTTTTTGGGTGCATTGCCCCTGTGGGGGGAATCGTACGATCCCCCTTCGGGAGGAGAGCCTCCGCCGCGCATTCTTTCCCCCGCCCAAAATCCGGGCGAAGGGATCTACTCGCATCAGGTCTACAGTGCCGTAAGCCAAGACACCCTTAGTTGGACAAAGGAGGGAAGGCTTCTTTTCGACCATGCCTCGGTTCCCGATGCGGTCATCAAGGGAAACACCGTCTTTCTTTATTTCATGGATGCCGGAGGCAGGAGGCATGTCATGAGTGTGGCCCAAAGTTCGGACGGGGGAAAGACATGGAACAAATCGACCGTCGCTATTACGGGTAAACAAATGCCGGGGGATTCGGTCGATCCCAATCCGTTGCTATCCGATTCGGGTCGGATCCGTCTTTTCTATATGAGCGGTTTTGGCCCGCCGGTGCCGGGGCAAAATCACCAAGACGCGGAACACTGCATCGACTCCGCCCTCTCCGATGACGGAATCCACTTTCAGGAGGAGAAAGGCCACCGTTTTTGCCGGAAAGGAATTACCGATCCGGATGTGGTCAGGACCAAAGACGGGTGGAAGATGTTTGTCTCTTTCGGCGAACAGAACCTTTCAACGACCAGCACCGACGGCATGACCTTTATCGAAGACTCAAACCCCGCGAGCACAAACGGATCGGTGTCGCGGACCATTCCCGTTGACGGGGGCTACCGCATGTTCAAATGCTCGCGCATGAGCGGCATCGCCTCGCAGTTTACGACCGATTTTGTCACATGGAAGGATGAAGGGGTGCGCCTCAGGGCCGACAATAACCAAATAATGTGCGACCCGGGCGTAGTCCGCTTGTCCGATGGAACCTACAAAATGTTCTACAAGACCATGCCGGTTAAATTCAAGCCCCTACAGCCGGTGAGGTAGAGCCAATTAAAAAGCAGTGCGGAAGGGGTGGGATTTGA
>JACQOY010000140.1 GCA_016207765.1 Deltaproteobacteria bacterium
CAAAGGCCGTCCGGTTTCCGTTGCCGGCGAAAATGAAAGGCGTGAACCGGTTTTTTACTCCCCGGCTCAAAAATCAAGATATCATTCCCTGATCCCTCCGCCTCAAAAAACCGCCAGACCGCTTTTACCTTCATGAATTTCAGCGCTTCATTTTTGACTTTTTCCACCTCTTCATTCAGCAGAATTGCCTTCTCATCCCGCCCGGCCAGCTTGGCCTCAAAATTTCCCTTAAAACCGAGATGACGGACATAGAGCATCAGGGGATTAATGTAACTCCAGATCTCCTGAACCTGCGGCACGTCGCGTTTTTTTCGATCGAGATAAGGGGCGGGGGGGATAGGGATGTCCAAGCGAACCTTCAATGAACGTAGGGTTGTCTCTGCCGGTAAAGGGCGTCCGCCTGAGGCGGACGCCCCTACGTCGGATTGTTTTAATTGTTTTTCATATCCTTCCAACAATTTCTGTTTGTTTGCCGGATCCATCAATCGATTGGCCAGATCAAGCCCCGTCATCGCATCTTTGGAGTAAAAGACTGCCTGGGTGTAGCTTGGAGCAATTTTTGTACGGGTGAACTTGTCCGAGAGGGCGGCCCCGCCGACCAAGAGGGGGATTTGAATTCCGGCCATTTTTAAATCACCCGCCGTGATGGCCATCTGCTGGGCCGATTTGACCAAGAGGCCCGAGAGGCCGATGATGTCCGGCTTGTGTTCGTGATAAGCCTTGATCAATTGTTCCGGCGGGACTTTGATGCCGAGATTGATCACATCATAGCCGTTGTTTTTCAGAATGATCTCAACCAGATTTTTGCCGATGTCATGAACATCCCCCTTAACTGTCGCCAGAATCACCTTTCCACGGCTGGTGACATCGGCCTTTTCCATGAATTGTTCCAGAAAACCGACAGCCGCTTTCATTGCCTCTGCCGACTGCAATACTTCCGCCACAATCAACTCGTTGTTGTTGAACAGGCGCCCGACCTCGCTCATTCCCCCCATGAGCGGGCCGTTGATGATGTCGAGCGGTTTGACTTTTTCTTTCAGTTTGATTTCGAGGTCGGGGATGAGACCGTCTTTGGTCCCTTGAATGATGTATTGGGCGAGGCGTTCATCCAGAGGCAACTGGGCGGTTGGTTTTTTCTCTTTTTTAGAGGCGCCACGATAAAACTCGGCGATGGCGGCGATATAAGTTTGCACCGTTGATTTGTTTTGGCGCAACAATAAATCCTCGGCCAATTTTTTTTCGTTATCCGGAATACCCGCGAACCTCTCGAGTTTCTCCGCGTTCACAATCGCCAGATCCAACCCGGCCCTGGTGCAATGGTAGAGGAAAACCGAATTAACCACCTCGCGGGCCGCCGGCGGCAGGCCGAACGATATATTCGAGATGCCGAGGATCGTGCGGCAGTTTGGAAATTTTTGCCGGATGAGCCGGATGCCCTCGATAGTCTCCACGGCGCCGCCGATGTAGTTTGCATCCCCCGTGGCGCAGGGGAAGACGAGGGGATCGAAAATAATGTCCGTTTCCGGAATCCCATATTTTGTCGTCAAAAGTTTGTGGGAGCGCTCGGCAACGGCCAGTTTTCTTTCCCGGGTAAAAGCCTGCGCCTGCACCGGGTCTTCATCAATACAACCAACAACCACTGCGGCCCCATACTTTTTTATTAGCGGCACAACGCGCCTAAATTTTTCCTCGCCGTCTTCGAGGTTGATTGAATTGACGATCGATTTCCCCTGACAATAAGTCAGCGCCTTTTCAACAGCGGCCGGATGGGTCGTGTCGATCATGATCGGCGCTTTGATCTTGCGGATCAGTTTTTCATAGAACGGATCGATGTCGGGGAGTTCATCGCGATCGGTGCTTTGCAGGCAGACATCCACCACCTGCGCCCCGTTTTTGACCTGGCGGCGGGCGATGTCGGTGGCTTCGTCCCATTTTTCGCTGTTGATTAAATCTTTGAAAAGGCGCGACCCGATCATGTTGGTTCGCTCGCCGACCAAAAGAGGGCGGTTGTCGTCGGTCGCCTCGACCAGTTCGATGCCGGAAAAAAAGACGCGGTTTTTGGATCCGTGCGGCGACCGGCGCGGTTTTTTTCCTTCAGCCATCCGGGCGATTGCGCCAATGTGGCGGTGGGTTGTGCCGCAACAGCCGCCGACAAGGTTGATCCAGCCGTTATCGATGAATCGCTCGAGCTGTTTTGCCAGCGATTCCGGCGTTTCCAGATATTTCCCTTCTTCGTCAGGGAGGCCGGCGTTGGGGTAACAGGAGACGGCGGGATCGGCCAGGTCATGGATCGTCCGGATATGGTCGGTCATAAACTCCGGCCCGGTGGCGCAGTTAAGGCCGATGGCCAGCAGATCCAGATGGGAGAGGGAAGCGACCAAGGCATCGGCCGCCTGACCGGCAAGCATTGTTCCCATCGGTTCGATGGTGCCGGAAATAATCAACGGTACTTTCTTGCCGCACTCCTCGAATGCTTTATGAATACCGATAACGCCTGCTTTGATATTTCGCGTATCCTGACAGGTTTCCAAAAGGAGGAGGTCCACCCCGCCATCCAACAGGCCTAAGGCCTGTTTTTTAAAGTGATCAATGAGTGCTTCAAAAGTCACTCCTCCCGTGACGGTGATGGCTTTGGTGGTGGGGCCCATCGAGCCGGCCACGAAGCGCGGTTTTTTGGCGGTTGAAAATTCTTTGGCCGCTTTTCGGGCGATTTCGGCGGCGGTTTTGTTGATCGGATGAGCTTTCTCCTGCAAACCGTACTCTGCCAGTACCAGCGGGGTTGCGCCGAAGGTGTTTGTTTCCACGATATCCGAGCCGGCCTCAAAATATTTCCGGTGGATGTCGAGGACCACGTCGGGGCGGGTGAGTACCAGATTTTCGTTGCATCCCTCAAGAGCGGCTCCGCCAAAATCGTCTGCGGTCAGATTTTTTTGCTGAAGCATCGTCCCCATGGCGCCGTCCAAGACGAGGATTCGCTCGTTTAACAGATCGGCCAGATCGCTGGTTGGAGAAGATTTTTTTGTCATTATTTTAGTTTTGTAGGGGCGCAATTAATTGCGCCCCTACATTAGTCGGTAAAAGAGCAGGAATCAACTGGAGAAAGAAAATCCAAACCATTTCCGGCGTCGCAAACCGGTTTTAAGGAGTTTGCGCGATTCATCCAGAACATGCGCGTGCAGTTCTTTGACTGTCTTCATATGATGAGCCTCGGAAGGCCTCAATCCGTGGCGTATCGGTTTTCCAATATAATGGACAATTTTGAAAGGAAAGGGGAGGCCTCCCAGGCCGATAAAAACGGGAAACGGGAAATAGCGGTGAAAGATTTTTTGGGCGAGGTTTTGGGTTGATTTCTCGAAGACATGATAAATGTCATCGATCCCGACACTCATGCAG
>JACQOY010000126.1 GCA_016207765.1 Deltaproteobacteria bacterium
ATGACGCCTTTCCCGGTTTTGTCGAATCGGGGGAGGTGCTTGTCGGTGGGGCGTCGTGGTATGGTCCCGGTTTTCATGGTCGCAAGACCGCCAATGGCGAGCGGTTTGACACACATGCCATGACCGCCGCACATAAGACACTCCCCTTCGGCACCTATCTGGCGGTGACGAACCCCGAAAATGACAAGACAGTTCTGGTGCGGGTAAACGACCGCGGTCCTTACATTCGCGGGAGGATTATTGATCTCTCCTATGCCGCGGCCAAGGCCATCGATATGATCAAAAAAGGAACCGCCGAGGTGGTTGCAAAGGTTTTATGGCCCCAACCGGACGAACAGGACTTGCCCCGCTCGGCCGACCTGTCCGACAAACGCGCCTCTCTTCCTCCCGCCGAGACGGTTATCGGCCAGACGCTTGTTTCCACTTCCGGTTATTAGGCTTTCTTTGCCAATTCATCCACCAGCGCAATATAGGCCTGCATCGCCTGCTCTTTGCTCATCCCTTTTCGCTTTTCCCACGCCTCGCATTTGGCCTTGGCCACGATGTCGAACATCCCCGGTTTTTTGCCGGATACATCGCCGACGGTGGATTGTTTGAAAAGGCTGTATAGATCGAGCATTACATCGTTGGGTTGCGCCGGAAGGGTTTTGAGTTTTTCCAACGCCGCGTTGAATTGATCCTGAATGGGCATATTTTTTGTCTCCTTTCCCGCATCTTTAACAAGAGATTCCTTTTTAATTCCACAAAAATTTAAACCCTCCTTTTCCCCCTTCGCGTTCCGGCAGACTGTATGTTTTTTAATGGGGAGAAAAAAATGAATTCCGGAAAATTTTTTAGAACCCTTTTGTCCTCTTTGCCGTTGGGAGCGGCCCTGTTAACTTTGTCCTTTTCAATTGCCGCTGAAGAGCGAAACAGCGGGATCACTCAGGGAGTCATGCGTGTGTTGGGGCAGGAAGGAAGAGAGGTGGCCGATCTTCCGCTCAAACATACAAAGGTCGAAGCGAAAATATCCGGATTCATCTCCGAGGTGACTGTCACCCAGACCTTCCAAAATCCATCCAAGGATCCCATCGAGGCAATCTACGTTTTCCCCCTTCCGCAAAACGCCGCAGTGAATGAGATGTTCATGAAAATCGGCGACCGGACGATCCACGGCCAGATCAAACTCCGCGAGGAGGCCAGAAAGATTTATGAAGAGGCGAAAAGGCAGGGAAAAGTCGCCTCGCTTCTCGACCAGGAACGGCCGAATATTTTTACCCAGTCGGTGGCCAACATCATGCCGGAACATGAAATCGAAGTGACGCTCAAATATGTGGATGTTCTTGTCTATGAAAAGGGAAGTTATGAATTCATGTTCCCGATGGTGGTGGGGCCGCGGTTTATTCCCGGAAAACCGACCTCGCCCTCGACTCAAGGATGGGCCGACGATACCAATCTTGTACCGGACGCATCCAGGATTACCCCGCCGTATCTCAAACCCGGCACCCGTTCCGGCCACGATATCGAAGTTGGCGTTACAATCGATGCCGGCGTTCCTTTGCAAGATATCATCACCGAGACGCACCAGATTAAAATTGAAAGCAAAGAGGGCTCAAAGGCAATTATCAAACTTCAGCCTTTCGATTCGATTCCGAACAAGGATTTTGTCCTTCGCTACGGTGTTGCGGGCGATTCCATCGAAACCGGATTTTTGACCCATCGCGAAAAGGGGAAGGATGGATTTTTCACGCTGATCGTTCCGCCGGTCAAAGAAATTCCCGATACTCAAATCACCCCCAAGGAAATGGTGTTTGTCGTCGACACCTCCGGATCGATGAGTGGTGAGCCGATCGCCAAGGCCAAGGAGGCGATGCGGTATGCCTTGAAGCACATGAACTCAAACGATACATTCAAGATTATCCTGTTTAATTCCGACGTGAAGGAGCTTTCCACAAAACCGCTTCCGAACACCTTCGACAATGTGCAAAAGGGACTGGCCTTTATCGACCAGATTCAGGCCGGCGGCGGGACCTTGATGATGGAAGGGGTGAATGCCGCGCTTGGTTTTGGGCGGGATCCGTCACGTCTACGGATTGTTCTCTTCATGACCGACGGCTACATCGGCAATGAATCGCAAATTCTGGCGGCGATTGAGGATCAGAGAAACGATGCGCGTGTCTTTTCCTTCGGTGTCGGTTCTTCGGTGAACCGCTATCTGCTGGATGAAATGGCCCGTGTCGGCAGGGGAGCGGTGACCTATGTGACCCTCAATGAGGAATCAAAAAAGACCGTGGAGCAATTCTACGAGAGGATCTCCAAGCCGTTTCTGACCGATCTGTCGATTGAAACAACCGGTGTCGCCTTTAAAGACATTTATCCCGAAAGAATTCCCGATGTATTTTCCGCTCAGCCGGTTGTGGTTCACGGGCGATTCTCGTCTGCCGGAAATGGAACGATTGTTCTCAAGGGGAAACTGGGGGGAAAACCGTGGCAGAAGGAGGTGCCGGTGACCCTTCCCGAAGAAAACAAAGAGAACGCCGGCATTGCGTCGGTCTGGGCCCGGACGCGGATTGCCGATCTTTTGCGCCAAAATTATGCCGGTGAGAAAACGGATATCGTTCAAAAAATCACGAATCTTGCGCTCGAATATCATCTGATGAGTGCCTACACGTCATTTGTTGCGGTGGAGGAGAAGATCGTCAACGAAAACGGAAAATCGACGACGGTCCAGGTGCCGCTCGAAATGCCGCTGGGGGTCTCCTACGACGGCGTGTTTGGCGCCGACGGCGAAAAACGTGATCGTAGTGTGGGCCCGAGCGGCGGGGTGGGGTTTTTCTCCATGGGCCGAAAGGCGAAGAGCTCTCCATCAATGCCGATGGAAGAATCAATGGCGGATGACGGCGAACCGAAATCGAATCTCCGCTCCGTTCCAGTCGATGGCGTCAAAACCGATTTTTTCTCTTATCAGGCAGATTCCCCTGTGACCCT
Organism: Deltaproteobacteria bacterium; assembly: GCA_016207765.1. GTDB lineage: Bacteria > UBA10199 > UBA10199 > UBA10199 > SBBF01 > JACQOY01. Next base: position 2,968 of record JACQOY010000126.1, read on the forward strand.
CCAAATCACCTTCACCAACACCACGGGCAAGGATATCTCCGTAGGGGCGTATTGCAATACGCCCTTACAAACCCGTGGTGTTGAGCTGGAGGTGATCGGCCCGGCAGGCGCACGCCTGCAGGCGAATGGCCAGAAAGGAACTCCGGTGAAGATTGCCGCCGGCGAGACAAAGACGTTCGAACTTGATCTGTCGAAATTCTTCAATCTCAAAACCAAAGGCATCTATGCCGTGAAGGTCAAAAAAGTTGGCGGTGTGGCGATGAACGTAAAGGCGGTGACATTTCGGGTGGAATAAAATGGTTATTCCAGGTTGGAACAATTCTCCGTCAGCCAGTCTTCCGAAAGATCAAAAAAAATGGTGGTCTTGACGACATCAATGTCCAGTTCGAGCCCTTCCCCTTCGTTGGTGTTGACGAGAATCGTGTTCCCGTCCACTGCCTCCCAGCCGCCGAGGGCGATTTCTCCGTCGACGTTCATCGTGTAGACGGTTGGACCAAACGAGATGGTGATGTCGAAATTTTCCACCTCGGGGTCTTCTTCATCCAGCGCTCCATCCTCACAATCGTCAAAAAAGGCGGTGATTTCCTCGATGCCGACCGCATTGTAGGTGTTGCCCGAAAGACGATTTTCAAGCTCTTTGGCCTCTTCGCTATCGGATGAACCGCCGCCACAGGCGGGAAAACCAAATAAAATCAACACAACAAATAATGAAAACCTCATATCTTTGTTATCGGCAGGATCCCGAAAAAGTTGCGGGTTTTTTTAAGGGTCACCTCCCTCAGGCCTTGTGTAATTCAAAAATCTGACCCCTCAAAATGGGAAAAGGCCAAAAAATTGACGATGATTAGGTTTTCCTTTCCATTTTTAGGGGGGAAACTCAACATAAAGATTAGTAATTTTATATAGTTACAAAAAATGACCTTTTCGAGAAGTTGGCATGGGTATTGCACTAAAAATCAATCATGGGTTCGGCCACCGGTCTATTTTCCACTCGTCTTGTTAGGGTATTTTTCCTTCTCCTTTTTTTCCTTTTTGCCTGCAAGCAAACCGGTTTGAAATCTGACGAAGCCCCTTCCGGAGATTCAGCGGGCGAAGAAACGGATACTGGAGAGATAACGGATACCGGCGACTCCACTCCAAGCGGTGAAGGGGAGGAGACAGCGGCGGCAGGATCCATGAACATTGTTTACGATTTTACCACAAGCATCCCGGAGGGGATCACAAGCTCCGGTTGCGTTATAGCCGGCGGCGCTCTTGTCCTTCCTAAAAATGCCGATGGTACGTATCGGGAAGAATGTTATATCGACGTGGCGCTTGGCTCCAAGGTGTCTGTGCCGATTATGGCGACTGTGGACGCCACTCGTGTCAACTCCCTATCCCATGGCGATTTCGAGTCGGTGACTGCAAATCAAATCAATCTTGAAAGTTCTCTGAATCAATCCATGCTCTCTTCATTGGTCAGCAGTCAATGGATTGCCGATGCCTCCGGATCGAGCTATAAGCCCTCCATTGTCGACGACGGTTCCGGGAATCATGCGGCGGTTCTTACCAAGCGGGGGTCGTTGTATCAGTACTTTAAAATCCTGCCGGGTGAAGGTTTCCGGTTCATGGTTGATTTAAACGGCTCCAACCTTGGTGAACGGAGCGGCATCGATCAGTTATTTTATCTCTCATTGCAATTTTTTGACAAAAATTTCAGTCGCCTCAATTTTTTGAATCCGGTGGCTGACTCCACCGTTTCGGAATTGTCGAATTTCAAAAATTATAGTTCCACGGACGATCGGTTGACTGTTGATGTTTTGCTTCACACAATCGACTGCCAAGACCACGTCAAATACAAAAAAGAGGACGGGACCCATGGGGCGGATGTTTTCTTTAACCATTGCAAACAACCCGGCGGAAGCGCCCAGACAACAAGCGCAGGCAACACCTATTTGGAAGAAGACATCACTTATGGTGCTGTTGAATTAAAGCTGAACTGGCAAGGGGACGGCACGGCCTCCATTGATGACATCTCGGTTGATTACCTGAATCAAATCCAAATGGCGGTTATCAGCAACAACGCAGTTGTTGCCCGGTCGTGGCCCGGTGAACACGATTTATATATCGAAAATCCGAGCGCAGAGGTCACACTCCGGCTCTATCTTCGCACTCTGGTGCCCGCCCAGACACCCACTGTGAAGAGCCTTAGCCTCTCCTCGGGAGAGACCCACAAGGTGCAGGTCGGCAATATGCTTGCCGCGTTTGCCGAACCTCGGATCGGCTTTACGGGAATAATCCCCCCGACACAGGAGTGGTATGATGCCCCCACTGTGCGTTCGGAGTGCCTCGACCCCTTCGAGGGCAACGCGTCTCTGGGGTGCTGGGATTTCCTCACGAAGTACGGTGTGGGTCGGTGGCGGACGAATATCCCGCTCAACAACTTCAATACGACCCTGAACGATGGAACGTATTCCTTGCCCTTCCACGAAGGGAACTACAGCAACAAGGTCGAGCCCCGGACCTTCCTGCCGCACCTAGCTCAGGCATCCGAAGCGGGGATGGAGATCCTGATGATCATCGACGGCGCGTGCGACGGGACCTATTGGTTCGGCAGTCAGTCCTACGATTGCTTCTGGGATGGCACCTCCGGAGAGTTGAAGAGCGCATTTGATCCCACCCCGAGCGACAACACCGACGACGCCAATCAGAGTATCGAACTGATGCGACAGGTCGCCAAGAGATTCGTGAGTCTGTTCAACGGCAATCAAACTTATGTTTTTTCCGACGGTTCAACCGTTAAATTGCCGCCTATCGGCCGTTGGGAATTGGGGGTGGAAACCAATATCGCAGAACCTGAGTGGTATACCCTGCTCAGCGATGAAGACGAGGCGGCCTACCTTTCCGGTATTGCCAAAACGATTCGACAAGAAGATACGGATGCCCATGTGGAAACCAGCCTGAATCCAAATAATTCAACCATTCATCAAACCTTCGATTACGACTATATCGAAAGCATTCTGTCGAAGGCCGAAGCCGAAAATTATACCCACTTTAATTTCAACACCTTCAACAACGGGACAGACATCCAGCCCGAAGAATGGCTCGTCGACTGGCCTCTGTTAAAGGAGCAGAGTTATTTTGGCTCGTGGAAGGATAAAACCTTAGCGGTGGGAGCTTATGACTATGCCCGGACAAAGTATGATCCCGATTGCAGTGACAAGTGGGAACGCGGTTTTGGCGATCAGCGTTACGCAAAACTTCTAGCCCGGGCCACATTGGTGGCCTTAAGCCTGCCGGCGGAAGAGATCTACGATTACATTTTTTTTGGTGGAGAGGGATGGGCCGGGGGAAATCTCAGTTACGAACCATGCTGGAAAGCCGAGTGGGATTCGGGAACTATTTTTGAACGGGTTGTGGACACCGGTGTTTTGGCAGGCAAGGACGAGCCATCGCAATATGAACTGAATAGCGGAGGTCTCGCCTTGATAACGATTGCCAAATATATTTCGTCTTCAAGCCCGTTTGAAACAACTGTTGAGGACGGCGGTTCTCTTTATGCAACTTATTTTGAAAGCTCCGGCGGATCCAGATACTTTGCCCTCTGGCAGGGATACGATGATCAATATGGGGCCGATTATATGGGTTATGTGAGCGGTCAGGCCGATCATGGATATGAAGCCGGGCGTCTCGTGAATATAACCCTCGATGGGGCCGGAAGTTTTAGTCGGGCTACACGTATTCCTCTGGATGGAACCGCATTGGAATCTCTTGCGGTTACCAATGGCCTGATCCAAAAAATTCTTCTTGAAGGGGACATGCCGGTTTTGATCAAACTTGAGTAAAACTATTGTATCACTGGAGGTTAAAAGGTAGATCTTGGGCAACGATGAATCTTGATTTTTATGCCGACAATTATTATGGTGCCGAGCGCTTTCTAAAACATTTTTGTTTGCAAAAAAAGGCACCAGCCCTCCCCTTTTTATCCGAACTCACGCGTGTGTTTTGCAAAATCCCGTACGAAAATGCCACCAAACTGCTCAAGGTCCGAAGCGGCGCCGAAGGGGCAAAGCGTCTGCGTCTGCCGGAAGAAGTGCTCGAAGATTATCTGCGCTTCGGCGCCGGCGGCACCTGTTTTTCGCTCACCTTCTTTTTTCACACGATCCTGAAAAATCTCGGATTTGAATCGTATCCGGTGATGGGAGACCGGTCGTACGGAATGAACACGCACTGCGCGCTCATCGTGGATTTTGTCGGTGAAAAATTTCTGGTCGATCCGGGATTTCTGGTCGATCAGCCAATCGCCCTTGATCCATTGCAGGACACGGTTTTACGGACGGCGTTTAATACGATCATTGTTTCACCCTCCCCCTCGGATCAAAATTATCATTTCTATACCATCCATCAGAACAACAAAAAATGGCGCTATCGGTTGAAAATAAAACCGGTCGACTGGGAGGAATTTTACCGCCACTGGACCGATTCGTTTTCGTGGAGCGGATTGAATTCGGTGGTCATCACGGCGGTCATGGGCGGCCGACAGATTTATTTTCGCGACAACCATCTCCGGATTGTCGCGCCCGATCAAGTTTTGCGGCAAACCGTGAAAAATCCAAGTGAGCTTGAGACCATTTTTGGCATCCATGCCCCCCTCTTGTGTCAGGCCTTGGAATCGATCCCCTCTTCCGGGGATAGTTCTGTGGACAGAATTCAAAATGAGGCTAAAATTTAGGCAGTTATCCCACTTTCCATCACTCTTCAATCAATTTTTAATATAACCACTTGATAAATATATGTTTATTGGCAATATTCGGGCCAGGGTCCATTTTCCCCGATTTTGGGCTGGTTCCAACCTAAAAATTTCCCGTGATTTTAAGTATTTATGACCCTCATCCACGGCCTGAATTAACTTGACACTTTTCCCCGTAATGGATTAATCTACCATAAAGTGGTAAAAGGTGGTAAAAATAGCCACCAAAAAGGGGAAATTTCATGTTTCGCGGCCGTTTTGAACATGCCATCGATACAAAAGGGCGGACCTCCATTCCCTCCAAATTCCGCGAAATCCTGGTCACCAATTACGACGAGCGATTAATTATTACCAATTTCGACGCCTGTCTTTGGGCCTATCCGGTGGCCGAGTGGCAAATAATTGAAAACAAGGTTGCGGTGCTCCCGCAGTTTAAGGCGGAGGTAAAGGCCCTGCAGAGAATGTTTATCTCGGCCGCCACCGAATGCCCCATCGACAAGCAGGGGCGGATTCTCATTCCCCCGACGCTTCGCGACTACGCGGGCCTTGCCAAAGAAATTGTTTTTGTCGGCATGACAAAAAGGATCGAAATTTGGGCCAAAGACCGTTGGGCCTCCGAGTTTGATAAGTCACAAAAAATTGCGGAGAACGCCGAAAATCTTTCCGATCTGGGATTGTAACTATGTTCGATGTTACCAAGGCAGACGATGTGTCCATCCTCCATCTCTATGGCGATCTTTCGCTGATGGAAATGGAGTTTTTGGAGAAGGCCATCCAGTCGTTTAAAAATTGCCGCCACACCAAAATTGTCCTCGATCTGGCCCGTGTGGATTACCTTCACTTGCGGGCGGCCCAGAGCCTGGCCCGTCAGGCTGTAGAACTCCGCCGGAATGACGGGGACCTGAAAATCACCGGTGCCGGCGACCAATTGCGCGAGGCGCTCAAATTTGTGGGGGCCGATCAGGGGCTGAAAGACTATGCCAGCATCGCCGAGGCAATTTTGAGTTTTTTGAAGAGGAGACAAAGAGACGAAAGAATGCTGTGAAAACCAGCGCCACAGGCGCGTTGAGGGGGAGGCTCCAACCCCGCAACGCGGGGTGGAGGGGGCGACGCGAGCCCCTTAAAATAAACGGAGATATTTTTTTGCATGTCAGTGTCCTTCTTTCCGAAACCATCGACTTTCTCCGTGTGCGCCCCGATGGGCTGTATCTGGATGCCACATTCGGAGGGGGAGGACACTCGGAGGAAGTTTTAAAAAGGCTTGGCCCAGGCGGACGATTGGTTTCGACCGATTGCGACCCGCAGGCGGTGGAAAGGGCGGAGGAAAAATTCAAAGGCGATCCGCGCGTTAAGGTTTTTCCGGCCCGATTTTCAGAGCTCTTTGAAATTTTGATGAAAGAAAATTTGATGCCGCTCGACGGCATTGTGGCGGATTTGGGCATTTCCAGCTTCCAATTGGCCGACCCGTCGACCGGCATTGGATTCATGGAGGAGGGGCCGCTTGATATGAGGATGGATCCGCGGCTCTCCCAAACGGCGGCCGATCTGATCGAAGAGTCGATGGAAAAAGAGTTGGCCGATCTGATTTATCAATTGGGAGAAGAGCGGCACTCGCGAAGACTGGCGCACATGATTGTGATGTCGCGGGAAGAGGCCCCCATCAACACGACAACGCGACTCAAGTTGATTGCAGAGAGGGCCATCGGCCGTTTTTATCGGAGGGGAGGCATTCACCCGGCAACAAGACTTTTTCAGGCATTAAGGATCGCCGTAAACCGGGAAATGGAAGAACTGGATTCGCTTCTCGAATCGCTTCCCGGAATCTTGAAGCCCGCCGGACGGGCGGCGATTATCAGTTTCCATTCACTGGAAGACCGCAAGGTGAAGCAAAAATTTGCGGCGTTGAAAAAAGAGGGATGGAATCTGATGACAAAAAAGCCGGTAACGCCGTCGGAAGATGAGGTGAAACAAAATCCGCGAAGCCGGAGCGCAAAGTTGAGAGTGATCGAAAAAGATTGATGATGATGCGAATAGCAACATACGGGTCGAAAGGGCCCCAAATACAAATAGTCCGAAACCAGAAGGCCTACACGAAAGAGGATTTTGTGAAAACGCGCCTTCTCTTTCGGATTCTTTTTCTTGTCGCGTTCATGGCTATCTTAAGCCTGTTCTATATCTGGTCGCGTATTCAGATTGTGCAGTACGGCTACGACATCAATGCTCTGCGGAATCGCCGCCAGCAGTTGGTTGAGGAAAACAAAGGGTTGAATGTCGAGGTGGCAACGCTCAAGTCGCCCGGCCGGATTTCCCAGATCGCCCGGCAGAAGCTGAAGATGCAGCCGCCCAAACCGGAACAAATAAAGGTACTGAAGTAGGGGCGGTTCGCGAACCGCCCGTACAAAATGTATGAATGTTTCCCCCGTCAAATGGATCAAATTCCGGATTTTATGCATCAGCCTCGGATTTGTCGCCTTTTTGGGGCTGATTCTTCATCGAAGTTATCAATTACAGATCGCGGGTTCCACGCGCGTGGATCAGCTCACCTCGCGTCAGTACAAGGCCACTCTTCCCATTTCACCCAGACGGGGGACTATTTACGACCGTAATGGAAAACCACTGGCGGTGGATATTGAGGTCTCTTCCCTCGCTGTGCATCCCCGGCAAATTACGGATGCCGAAGGGGTGGTTTCGGCTCTTTCGGCCCACCTCAAAATTCCCACCGAAAAGATTCGCGAAAAACTCCGATCTCCGAAAAAATTCGAGTGGGTGATCCGTCGCATCGCCAGGGAAACGGGAGAAGCTGTTGCCTCCCTCAAACTCAAAGGGGTGACGGTTGTTTCCGAATACCGGCGTTTTTATCCCAACAAAGATCTGGCGGGCAATCTTCTTGGAGCCGTGGGGTATGAGGCTGAAAGCCTGGGCGGCATCGAGATGGCGCTCGATTCATATCTGAAGTCCGATTCGACACAGGTAATCGCGCAAAAAGACGCTCGGGGCCGTCTCTTCACTCCTTGGGAAAATCAGGTCCGGTCGCATGATGTTTATCTGACACTCGATGTTAATCTGCAGTTCATTGCTGACCGTTATCTCAGGGAAGGGGCGGAGAAACACAACGCAAAAAGCGGCTTTGTCATTGTGATGAACCCCGCATCGGGTGACATTCTGGCGATGGCCAATTATCCTTCCCTCAATCCAAACGTCTATTGGAAATACTCCCCCGAAAAATGGTCCAACCATGCCATTCTCGATTCGTATGAGCCCGGTTCCACATTCAAACCGGTGGTGGTGGCTTCCGGGCTGGACTCCGGAAAAGTTCGCCCGGGCGACTCTTTTGATTGTGAAGGGGGGGAATACAAAATCGGAAAGCGGACCATTCACGATCACGGCGCCTATGGACATCTTTCAGTTTCCGAGATCATCAAGGTTTCTTCCAATATCGGCGTCACCAAAATTGCCCAGAGGACGGGAAAAAACACCTTTTTCGAAACGATCCGGAAAATGGGTTTTGGAACCAAGCCGGGAATCGATCTGCCGGGAGAGGCTTCCGGGTCGCTTCGACCTCTCAAGCAATGGTCGGATATCGACTTGAGCAATATCGCTTTTGGCCAGGGGATTGCCGTCAGCGGTCTTCAGATGGTGCAAGCTTACGCCGTTCTGGCCAATAACGGAATTCGGATGAAACCGCAGTTGGTGCAAAGAGTGGTCGGTAGCGAAGGAGAGTTGGTTCATGAGGCCTCTCCCACCGAAATGGCCAGGGTGATGGGGCCGGAAACCGCCAAGCGTCTGACCAAAATGCTGGAACAGGTGGTGGAACCGGACGGCACCGGGGGACTGGCCAAACTGGACGGATATGCCATTGCCGGAAAAACAGGAACGGCGCAAAAGGTGGATCCGAAGACGAAACAATACTCCAACAATGCCTTTGTCAGTTCGTTTATCGGCTATGTGCCGGCGGAAGACCCGGAGTTCGTCATCTACGTGGTATACGATACGCCGAAGCCGGTTTACTACGGCGGCCTTGTGGCGGCGCCGGTTTTCAAAAAAATTGCGGAGGAGTCGCTTGCTTACAGCGGTGTGGCGCCGTCTTCAAGCCAGTTGGCCAAAAATGAATGAATTTATCGGTTTTACTCCAAGCCCTGGGGCACTACGAAGTTCGCGGGGCCGTCGATGTGCCCATTCAGGGGATCTGTTATCACTCGCGGGAAGCGGAGCCCGGTTTTTTGTTTGTCGCCATCCCCGGATCGAAGGCCGACGGCCGCAATTATGTGCATGAAGCAACGGCTAAGGGGGCGGCGGCGGTTGTATTTGAAGGGGCGTTCTTTGACAATTTAAGAGCAACCCAAGTTCGGGTTTTGGGGGCGCGTTTGGCCCTGGCCAATCTCGCGGCGGCCTTTTTTGTCCATCCAACCGAGTCGTTTTATCTGGCCGGAATCACCGGCACCAACGGTAAAACGACCCTGACCTATTTGATAGAAGCGATCGGACAGGCGGCGGGGTTGAAAACAGGTGTCATGGGCACCATCAACTACCGCTTCGGAGATGTCCGCCTCGATGCAGGCCAAACGACCCCCGAATCCCTGGACCTTCAACGCCTCTTCTCGCGGATGAGACACGAAAAGGTCACCAATGTCTCCATGGAGGTGTCGTCTCATGCGGCGATGCAACGCCGGGTGGAGAATTGTCATTTCAATTCCTGCGTTTTTACCAACTTAAGCAGAGACCATCTCGATTTCCACGGCACCATGGAGGAATACTATCAGGCAAAAGAAAAAGTCTTCACTCATTATCTTGCGTTGAGCGCCAAGAAAAACAAGTTGGCGATTGTCTGTACCGAAAGGGTTCATGGAAAAAGGCTTGTTAAAAAATGTGAATCACTGGGAATTCCGACGGTGACTTATGGTTTAAAAAAAGGGAACGATCTCTATCCGGTTCGTTTCCACGAGAGGCCCGACGGATTTGAAGCCGAACTCAGGTCGGCGCGCGGGCCGATCAAAATCGTTTCCAGGCTCATAGGGCGGTTTAATTTGTTGAATATCATGGCGGCGGTGATGGCGGGCCTTCATTCCGGTTGCGAAATCGGGGCAATCGAAAAAGGAATCGCCGGTATGCCGCCTCCTCCGGGAAGGCTGGAGCGAATCGAGGATCCCAAGGGGCGTTTTATTTTTGTCGATTATGCCCATACGCCCGACGCCCTAAGATCGGTTTTAACGGAATTAAAAAGAACGGGAAACCGGATCATCACTGTTTTTGGATGTGGAGGCGACCGTGACCGGGGGAAAAGACCCAAAATGGGGTTTGAAACAGCGCGATTATCGGATATCTGTCTCGTGACTTCCGATAATCCGCGGACGGAGGATCCCGGGAAGATCATTGCGGAGATTCTTCCCGGCGTGAAAAAAGGGGGCTTAAGGCCGCTGAAAAAATCGGGCGGGTACCTTGTGGAGATCGATCGGAAAAAAGCCATCGGCCGGGCCCTCAAACTGGCCAAAAAGGGGGATGTAGTCCTGATTGCGGGAAAGGGACATGAGGATTACCAGATCATGGGGACAAAAAAAATTCACTTTTCGGATCATGAAGTAATCAAGGATGGAATTGACGATTGATGAAATTCTGAAGGCAACCGGCGGAACGCTTCCGACAGGGAACTTGAAAACCATTGTCCGTTCCATCGGCACCGATACCCGCAAATTGAAGGCGGGTGATTTTTATGCGGCTCTGGTCGGCCCCCGGTTCGACGGCCACAATTTTGTCGCGGATGCCTTGGCCAAAGGGGCTTCCGGGGTTTTGGTTTCCCGTACTGTAGGGGCGCACAGCCACGAAGTGGTCCCTCCTAGGGGCTGTGCTCCCCTACCCGTTGTCCAGGTGCCCGATACTCAAAGGGCACTGGGAGACATTGCCAAATATTGGAGAAGCCGGTGGCAGCGCCACTGGCGGTTTGACATTCCCGTTGTGGCGATTACCGGAAGTTGCGGCAAGACGACGACAAAAGATCTCCTTTCCGCCTTGTTGAGTCAAAAGGGGGATGTCTTGAAGACGGAGGGAAATTTGAACAACCTGATCGGACTTCCGCTGACCGTCTTTGGACTTTCCAAAGAGCATCGGTTTGCGGTGCTGGAAATGGGGATGAATGCCTTTGGCGAAATTGCGCGGCTGACTGAAATTGCGTGTCCGACCATCGGGTTGATTACCAACGTGGGGCATGCGCATCTCGAGGGGGTTGGAGATATCGAAGGGGTGGCCCGGGCCAAGGGAGAGCTTTTTGAAGGGTTGGGGCCGTCCGCTGTAGCGGTTGTCAATGCGGACGATCCGCGAATTGCGAAACTCCCCACAAAGGCCCGCAAACTGACCTTCGGTCGGAAAGCCAAGGCCGACATTCAGGCGACCCATGTGGAGTACGACGCGGGAAAAATGCGCGTGACGGTGCGCGACCCGAGCGGGCAAAGAACCGTTTTTACCCTCCCAATGGCAGGCGAGCACCATGTGTTGAACTGGTTGGCCGCCTATGCGGTCGGGTTTGAATTGGGTGTTGATCCACGGCAGGCGCAAACGGCCCTCGATACTTTCAAGCCGGGGGCGATGCGGGGGGAAGAAATCAGGCTGAAAAACGATATCATTGTCGTCAACGATGCCTACAACGCCAACCCCGATTCCATGGCGGCGGCGTTGGCGGTGCTGGCCAAGTGTTATCCCAGGCGGCGCCGCGTGGCGGTCTTGGGGGAAATGTGGGAATTGGGGGACGAAACGGCTGCCTTGCACCGATGGGTTGGAAAAACGGCGGGGGAATCAAAAATCGATCTGTTGTTTGCCTATGGAGAACATGCCCCCGACATGGTTCAAGGATTTCCATCCGGCGGTTTTGCCTTTGCCGATATGCCCGAATTGTGCCGGAAATTAAAGGAGTCGCTTCGGAAGGAGGATGTGGTTTTAGTCAAGGGATCGCGCGGTTCGCAAATGGAGCGGGTCGTGGAATTTTTGGAAAGGGAATTGTCGTAAATGCTCTATCATCTTCTCTACCCTTTGCGTGACGACTTCGGACTGTTCAACGTCCTCAAGTACCTCACGTTTCGCACCTTTGCCGCCCTGCTGACCGCGCTTTTGGTCTATTTTTTCTTCGGTCGGCGATGGATCGGCTATCTGAGGGCGAAGTCGATGAATCAGACCATCCGCACCGATGGTCCGCAAACCCATCTGGGAAAGAAGGGAACACCGACAATGGGTGGGGTTCTGATTGTCGGGGCGGTTGCCTTGTCGGTTTTTCTCTGGGGGGATTTGACCAACGCTTTTGTCCGGGTCTGTCTTTTTGTTTTTGGGGCCATGGCGGCGATCGGTTTTGTGGACGACTACCGCAAAGTGATCAAAAAAAATCCCCACGGTTTTCCGGGAAGGTACAAGATTATTCTGGAAGTGGTCATCTGTCTGGCGGCGGCGCTCTGGCTTTACGGCTATGTCGGGCTCGATACGAAACTTCATTTTCCCTTCTTCAAGGAGCTTCAGCCCGATCTCTCTTTCGGCTATCTCTACCTCGCCATTCTTGTGGTGGCGGGGACTGCTAACGCCGTGAACCTGACAGACGGCCTCGACGGCCTGGTTTCGGTTCCGGCGATGACCGCCTTTATCACGTATGGCTTGTTTGTCTACATTGTGGGCAATTCGGTCATTGCGGGATATCTGCAGGTTGCCTATGTGAGCGATGCCGGGGAAACAGCAGTGCTTTGCGGGGCGGTGGTGGGGGCCTGTCTCGGGTTCCTCTGGCACAACACCTATCCGGCGGAAATTTTCATGGGGGATGTGGGGGCGCTTGGGCTGGGGGGGCTTCTTGGAACGGTGGCGCTGATCACCAAGCAGGAGCTTTTGCTGATTGTCATCGGCGGGATTTTTGTTTTGGAGACCCTCTCAGTGATCACACAGGTGATTTCGTTCAAGCTGACCGGAAAGAGAATTTTCAAAATGGCGCCGTTGCATCATCACTTTGAACTCAAAGGGTGGAAGGAACCGAAGATCATTGTGCGGTTCTGGATCATCTCGTTTATTCTGGCGCTGTTGTCGCTGGCAACGCTGAAATTGAGGTAGAAAGTTCCTCCCCTTTGTAAGGGGAGGTCAGGAGGGGTAGAGACCGGATTGGTGCTCTCTACCTCCCCCGGCCCCTCCTTACAAAGGAGGGGAGGGTTTGGATGACATACGAATTGCCGAAAGGAAAATATCTCGTTGTCGGCCTCGGCATTACCGGAGAGGTGTTGATCGATTTTTTGCTTGAACGGGGGATGACGGTCGCCGCTTACGAGGAACTCTCCGATGAAAATTTCAGGAAGACAAAAGAAAAGTGCGCGGGGAAGAACGGCATCGAATTTTATTTCGGGGCCCTTCCCGCAAAGGTCTTTGAGAATTTGAAAGGTGTTTTTGTCAGTCCGGGGGTTCCGCTGACCCGGCCGTGGAACGATGAGGCCAAAAAGAGATCAATTCCGGTCATTGGTGAACTGGAATTGGCCTCCTGGTATCTTCAGGGGAAAATCATAGCCGTTACGGGGACGAATGGGAAATCAACAACCGTATCGCTATTGCATGAGATCCTGAAGACGGGGGGATTCTCTTCGAGCCTTAAAGGAAACATCGGTTCTCCACTTTTAACCGCGGTCGGCGAACCCCCCCGGGTTTTTTGTATGGCTCCGCAGAAACTGGATGCGCCAATAACATCTGACTCACGGTGTTTGGCCGCAGGCGGAAACAGACAAAAGTATTATGTAGTTGAGGCAAGTTCGTACCAGCTCGAGACGATTGGGCATTTTCATCCGGTGATTTCGGTGGTGTTGAACGTGACGGCCGATCATCTCGAGCGTTATGCGGACATGGAGGCGTACGCTGGAGCCAAGGCGCGCATTTTCATGAATCAGATTAGCGGGGATTTTTTCATCTACAACGCCGATGACATGTACTGCGCAAGAATGGCGCGCGAGGCGCCGTGCAAGGCCATTCCTTTCAGCCTGGTCAACCCTTCGGCTTTGCTCAGGGCAGGTCGTTTTGACGAAGGGGGATTCATCGACGGGGATGAAATCGTGATTCGAACGAACACCCTCCCCCCTTCCCCCCTCCCCTCGAGGGAGGGGGTGAGGGGGAGGGGGTCTTCGATAAAGGAAATGCGGTTTTCCCTTTCCGAATGTTCCCTTCAAGGGCTCCACAACCAGGAAAATATGCTGGCCGCTATTCTGGCGGCCTCCATCGTCGGGGTTGATTCGGCGGCCATCACCTCGGCGCTTAAAGATTTCAAGTCGCTCCGCCATCGGCTGGAAGCAGTCGGGACGTTGCGAGGCATCCGGTTTTATGACGATTCCAAAGGGACCAACGTCGGCGCGGTAGTGATGTCTCTGGCCTCGTTCGCCGGTGGCGCCGCCACTGAAAAAAATGTGATCCTTCTGTTGGGAGGGCGTGACAAGGGGGGCGATTATGGGCCGCTCATCCCCCTGATCCGGGGCAAGGTGAAAGCGGTGATTGTTTTGGGGGAGGCGCGGGAAAAAATTGCAAGGGCCCTGGAAGGGGTGAAACCGGTCCACCGGACAACGACCATGAAAGAAGCGGTGGAGAAAAGTTTTGAAATAGGCTCTGCGGGGGATGTGGTTCTTTTGTCCCCCGCCTGTTCAAGCTTCGATCAATACAAAAACTACGCCGAACGCGGAGACGACTTTAAAAAATGGGTTTTCCATTTTGGCGAAAAAAAATAGAAGAGGAAGAGGGTGAGAAGGCGAAGAAGGAATACCGTCCCTTCGATGTTTATCTCCTTTTTGTGACCCTTCTTTTGGTATTTGTCGGGCTGGTCATGGTTTTTTCGTCCAGTGCGGTGCTGGCCAAGGAGCGGTATCAGGACGGTTACTTTTTCCTCAAAAAGGAGATCCTGTTTGTTTTTATCGGCCTTGCGGCGATGATGGCCGCAAAAAAAATTTCCTACCGAATTTACTGGAAATGCACCTACTGGTTTTTGCTTCTCTCCCTTGTTCCGATGATCCTCGTTCTTTTTGTCGGCATCGGGGGGGGGCAGGAGGAGGTGAGAAGGTGGCTTAGACTCGGCCCTTTCACGTTTCAGCCGTCCGAACCGGTCAAGCTGGCCGTGATTATCTTTGTGTCCTATGCGCTGGCCAAAAAGGGGGACAAGATAAGGAGTTTCACCAGGGGATTTTTGCCGGTTGTCGCCGTGAGCGGCGTCTATATCGGCCTGATCCTTCTTCAAAAAGACCTGGGAAGTGCCTTTACTCTCGGCATGATCGTGTTTCTCATGCTTTTTATCTCGGGAACGCGATTGAGTTTTTTGATCGGTTCGGTGCTGGTTTCGGTGCCGATTCTCTACTATCTTCTCTTTTCAGTGGAGTTCCGGCGCCAGCGAATGCTGGCTTTTTTGGATCCCTGGAAATATCAACTCGGCACCGGTTTTCAGATCATCCAGTCGTTTGTCGCCTTTCAGTCGGGGGGCTTGACCGGTGTCGGGCTGGGGGAGGGGAAGCAAAAATTGTTTTACCTTCCGGAGGCGCACACCGACTTTATTTTTTCGGTGGTGGGCGAGGAACTGGGGCTTCTGGGGGTGATGGGGGTTGTGGTCCTTTTCACCATTTTTATTTTTAGGGGGCTTCTTGTCACTTTTCGAACAAAAGACCTCTTTGGGATGTACCTGGCCTTCGGCCTTACCTGTCTCATTGGCCTTCAGGCCTTTGTGAATATCGGCGTGGTGATGGGCCTTTTGCCCACAAAGGGCTTGCCGCTCCCTTTCATCAGTTACGGGGGGACCTCGCTTGTCACCTGTCTGATGGCGGTCGGCATTTTGTTGAATGTATCGACGGATGCGGGAGAGGAATTCTGAAGCGTGGATCGTGAATCGTGGATCGAATGAAATGAAACTTATCGTTGCCGGAGGAGGAACAGGCGGGCATTTGTTTTCCGGGTTGGCGGTTGCCGAGGAATGGGTTTCCCGCGGTTTTGAGGTGCTTTTTGTCGGAACGCCGAAGGGGCTTGAAAAAGACCTGGTTCCAAGATTTGGTTATCGGCTCGAATTGATCAACGTATTGTCCCTTAAGGGGAGCGGATTTTTTTTGAAGTTGAAAACGCTGGCCGGTGTTCCCCGGGCGCTCGTCAAAAGCCGCCGCCTTTTGAAAAAGGAAAAACCCGATCTGGTTTTGGGAATCGGTGGTTATGCATCGGGGCCAATGGTCGTAGCGGCGAAACTCAAGGGAATTCCCACGGCGGTGATTGATCAGAATTCGGTGCCGGGGCTCACCAACCGGTGGCTGGGAAAATGGGTTGACCGGGTCTTTCTGATGTTTGAGGAATCGGCCTCCTGGTTTGGGCCGGAAAAAGTGCGCATCACCGGAAATCCGGTGTTGAAAAAATTAAAAAAGGAGGCCTTGGGGCAAGGGAACCCAAGGGATATTTTGCTGATTTGCGGCGGATCGCAGGGAGCGCACGCGATCAATGAAAAATTTATCCAGGTTGTGGGGGATATCCGGCAAAAATATCCCGATCTGAAGATCGTTCACCAGACCGGGGCCGCAGATTACGAGTGGGTGTCAAAAGAAATGCGGGAAAAAAGAATCGAGGCGGTTGTGGCCCCGTTTTTTGACAATCTTCAGGATTATTACCGGCGGGCCAAACTGGTCGTCGCGCGGGCGGGAGCGGGGACGCTGACGGAACTCGCGCTGTTCGGGGTTCCATCGATCTTGATCCCCTATCCGTTCGCGGCGGATGAACATCAAAAGAAAAACGCCGATATTTTCGTCAGGCATGGAGGGGCGGAGATGATTTTGCAGAGAGATTTGACCCCCCATGGGCTGGCGGAAAAAATCGAGGCGTTCTTGACCGATCCGGAAAGGCTGAAAGAGATGTCGCGAAAGGCGCGAAGCCTGGCAAAACCGGATGCGGCGAAAAAAATTGTGGATGAATTAATGTTCTTGGCAAAAGCAGTCCAAATTCCCCCCTCCCTCGAGGGGAGGGGGTCAGGGG
>JACQOY010000127.1 GCA_016207765.1 Deltaproteobacteria bacterium
GGTGGGGGATGATTTTACCCTGGCCGATTTGAACAGTGCCTCCATTGTGCGCATCAACGGAATGACCGGCCAGTTTCTTTCAGCTTATCCCCGCATCGAAAAATGGTTTGCGGCGATCATCAATCGCCCCGCCTACAAAAAAGTGGAAGCGATGGGAGCCGGATAAACGATCTACAGCCTAATCTACGGACTTCACAGTATCTTCTGGTGGAAGCCGAAAAGAAACTTTTACCCTGCTTGAGAAAAAGGGGCGTTTCGGGCACAATAAAACCCGGATGAGCCTTCAATACGGAATCATCGGCAACTGCAAGACGGCGGCGCTGGTTCACGAATCGGGGAGCATCGATTGGTGTTGCCTCCCCAACTTTGACAGCCCCTCGGCGTTTGCCTCTCTTCTCGATCCACAGGGGGGATATTTCAAGGTGGCCTCCGCCGGCACGGCGCGTCACAGCCAACGCTATATTCCCAAGACAAACATCCTCGAAACCGAATTCGACGACGGGGAAAACTCCTTCATGGTGGTCGATTTCATGCCACGCTACCGCGACGGCAACGGCTACAAGAGGCCCGTTGAAATCTGCCGGCTTTTGCGTCCCCTGAAAGGGCGCCCCGCCGTGCGCGTTTCGTTCAACCCGCGTCTCAACTACGCCCGTGGCGAAACGGTCATTTCCGAAAAACCCGACGTGATCATGGCCGTAAACGACGTGGAGGATCTCTATTTGTATTCGAATCTCCCCCTATCCGACATCCTGAGGGATCACCCGATTCCCCTGACGCAGGACGCCTTCCTGCTTCTGACCTATCACGAAAAAGTTGATCCGCCGTCTTTGGCGGGCGCGTACGAATCGTTCGAGCGGACAAAAAACTACTGGGAGACATGGTCCTCGCACTGCCGTCTGCCGGAAATCGAGCCGGAGGCGGTCTTGCGTTCTGCGCTGACGCTCAAGCTCATGACGTACGAAGACACCGGGGCCATTATCGCCGCCCCGACCACGTCTCTCCCGGAAATCCTCCACAAGGGACGGAACTGGGACTACCGGTATTGCTGGCTGAGGGACGCCTCCCTCATGCTCGACGCGCTCAAAAGCATCGGCCATTTCGAGGAGGCCTCCGCGTTTATCCACTTCGTGCTGAGAATCTGCGAGAGCAAGCAGACAAAAGTCCAGATTGTCTATGGCATCGACGCCCGGACCGATCTCGAGGAAAAAACGCTTCCCCATTTTCTGGGCTACCAAAATTCGGGCCCGGTCCGCATCGGCAATCAGGCGGCCCGGACAAAGCAGAACGATATTTTCGGAGAAGTGCTCAACATGATTTACCTTTATTTTTTCCATTACGGTTTCGAGCCGATGAACGAGGAGGTCTGGTCGCTGGTCAAATTTCTGGTCAATACCTCCATCCGCGAATGGAAAACGCAGGATGCCGGCATCTGGGAATTCCGCCATTCGAAGGCCCATTTCACTTTTTCCAAGGTTCTCTCATGGGTGGCGGTCGATCGCGGGATGAAAATCGCCCAAAAGCTCGGCAAAACCGAAACGGCGGCCAAATGGGCTTCCCTGGTTTTGGAGATTCGCGCGGATATTCTGGAAAAAGGGTGGAGCGATGACATGGGATCTTTCACCCAGGCCTATGGTTCCCCCAATTACGACGCCAGCCTCCTTCAACTGCAACGCTACGGCTTTCTTGCGGCGGACGATCCCCGATGGGTCTCCACGGTTTTGCGCTGTGAAGAGGCTCTGATCCGCAAGGGATTCGGTTTCCGCTACACCAGCGCCGACGATTTCGGAAAACCCGAGAGTTCCTTCATTCTGGCCACCCTTTGGATCGCAAAAGCGCTTTGGTCCATCGGCAGAAAGGAAAGGGGCGTCGAATTGTTTGAAAAAACGCTGGCGCATGCCAACCATCTGGGGTTATTGTCGGAAGACATCGATATCCACACCGGCGAACTGCTCGGAAATTTCCCACAGGCCTACTCGCACATGGCGGTCATCAATACGGCCAATTTGCTGGGTGGAAAATAACATTCATCATGAGACTCCTTATTGTATCCAATCGTCTGCCCGTTACGGCCGTCGAAAAAGAGGGCGAAATCGAATTTCGCATGAGCGCCGGCGGCCTTGTCTCGGGCCTGAGCGCCTACCTCGATTCGATGAAACATTCCAACCGGAAGGCCTTTAATTATGTGTGGGTCGGCTGGCCCGGGGTCGATGTTCCCGATGCCCAAAAGGATAAATTGAGGACAAAGCTTTTTGACGAAGCACAGGCCCTTCCCGTCTTCATGTCGGAGAAGGTAATGGACAATTTCTACCATGGATTTTGCAACAGCACCATTTGGCCGATTTTTCATTATTTTCCAAGTTATGCCGTTTTCCGGGACGAGTACTGGAACGACTACCGGGCGGTGAACGAGGCCTTTTGCGAGGCAGTCCTCGAAATTGTGAAAGAAGGAGATGTTGTCTGGGTGCATGACTATCATCTCATGTGCCTCCCCGGTCTTCTTCGCGAAAAAAGGCCGGATCTCAAGATCGGTTTCTTTCTTCATATTCCGTTTCCTTCCTTCGAAATTTTCCGGCTCTTGCCCGCCCCGTGGCGAAGCGGGATTTTAAAGGGGCTGTTGGGGGCCGATCTGGTCGGCTTTCACACCAACGACTACACGCAGTATTTTTTGCATTGCGTTTTGCGCATCCTCGGCCTTGAGCACAATATGGGGCAGATGATCGCGGACAGCCGCCTGGTTTCGGCCGATACCTTTCCGATGGGGATCGATTTCAACCGCTTTTTCAAAGCGGCCTCGGATCCGGAGGTCCAAGCCGAAATCAGGGCGCTTAAAATCGCTTTTGTCGGCCAGAAGGTGGTTTTGTCGGTGGATCGGCTGGATTATTCCAAGGGAATCATCAACCGTTTGCGCGGTTTTGAAAATTTTCTTCAGGCGAATCCCGCATGGCATGGAAAGGTGGTGCTTGTTCTTGTATTGGTTCCGTCCCGCGTCGGCGTCGAACAGTACCAGCAAATGAAGCGGCGAATCGACGAATATGTCGGCTTTATCAACGGCAAATACGGCCGACTCGACTGGACACCCATCTCGTATCAGTACAAATTTTTGTCGTTTCCCACTTTGGCGGCGCTATATGCCATAAGTGATCTGGGCTTGGTGACCCCGTTGCGCGACGGCATGAATCTGGTGGCCAAGGAATATGTGGCCAGCCGCCCGGACGGAACCGGCGTCCTTGTCTTGAGCGAAATGGCGGGCGCCTCTCGCGAACTGGGGGAGGCCCTGATTGTGAACCCGACCACCGGAGGCGAAATAGCCGATGCCCTCAAGATGGCGCTCGAAATGCCGGTGGAAGAGCAAATCAAGAGAAACCAGGCGATGCAGGAACGCCTGAGACACTATGACGTGGTCCGCTGGGCGGAGGATTTTATCGGCAAGCTGTCGGAGGTTCGCAAAGAGCAGGATACCCTCAAGGCCCGGGTGATGAAACCGGCCGTCCGGGATGAACTGGCCGAAAAATTCCGCGCGGCGCAACGGAGGATTCTTTTGCTTGATTACGATGGAACACTGGTTCCCTTTTCGAAACGCCCCGAGGCGTCCCTCCCCGGCGCCGACTTGATGTCCGCCCTCAAACGGCTCGCCTCCGATGTCAAAACCGATGTGGTTATCATCAGCGGGCGCCGCCGCAATGCGCTGGAGAAATGGTTCGGGGAACTGCCGATTCACCTCATTGCCGAACACGGGGTCTGGATCAAGAAGTCAAAAGAGGATTGGCGGCTCATCAAGCCCCTCCGCAACGACTGGAAGCCGCAAATTCTTCCCATCCTGAAAATGTCGGCCGACCGCCTTCCGGGGGCGTTTGTGGAGGAAAAGGAATATTCGCTGGTCTGGCACTATCGAAACGCCGATCCGGAACTGGCCTCGGTGCGGGAGAAGGAATTGATCGATGATCTGGTGCAATTTACCGCCAACATCGACCTGCAGGTGGTTTGCGGGCACAAGATCGTCGAGGTGAAAAACGCCGGCGTTTCCAAGGGGAATGCGGCGATCGAATTTTTGGGCGCTTCTTCCGCAACCTCTGCGCATTTCGTGGAGAAGTTGGCGGACGGTTTGAAATCCCGTTTGGACCATCCGGCCGGCGGCCCTGCCGCCTACGATTTTATACTTGCTGTAGGTGACGATACAACCGATGAAGACCTTTTCAAGGTCTTGCCGAATATGGCCTGGTCGATCCGCGTTGGCCTTGCCAATTCCCGTGCCCGCTTCAATCTTCCGGGTCACCACGAGGTTTTTGGTCTTCTTCAAAAGCTGATTGGGGAGGGTTGAGCGGGTAGGACCTTATGGGTGAATTGATCTTACGCGATATTCTTCTCATTTTTCTGGTCACCGTTCCGGTTGTCCTTCTTTTGCGGTTGGCCCGCCTGCCGCCGATCATCGGTTTTATTCTTACCGGTGCGCTGATCGGTCCTTCGGGTTTGGGCTTAATCCACGAGGCCGAACAGATCAATATTCTGGCGGACGTGGGTGTTACTCTCCTCCTTTTTTCCATCGGGCTTGAATTTTCCCTGGCCCATTTTGCCAAGCACCGGACTCACGTTATGGCGGGCGGATTTTTTCAGATCACCCTTTGCATCCTCTCCGGCGGCGTTGTTGGATTTTTCGCGGACTGGCCTTTGCACCAGGGGATTTATTTCGGGTGCATCATGGCCCTCTCCAGCACGGCGGCGGTCCTCGGTTCGCTCATTGCGAGGCGGATGAACGATTCGGTGCCCGGCAGAGTGGCCACCGGGATCCTTATTTTGCAGGATTTGGCGGTGGTGCCCATGATGGCCTTTCTTCCCTTGCTGGGCAAGGCCGGGGGGTTCGAGGCGGGAGCCGCTGTTCTGGAAAAAAGACTCGCCGTTTTGGCGGTGCTCGCGGTGGTGGTTTTTTTCTTCATCCGCTATCTGGCGGGGCCCCTTTTGAGGAGGGTTTCCGGCGCCAAAAGCCGGGAGGTTTTTCTCATCACCGTCATCACCTTTGCCCTCGGCATGGCGTGGCTGACCGATCGGTCCGGTCTTTCTTTTGCCCTGGGGGCTTTTCTGGGGGGGTTGATCGTCGGTTCCACCGAATATCAGGTGGAGGCGCTGGCCGAAATCAGGCCGCTTCGGTACGGTTTCAACAGTCTTTTTTTCGTTTCCATCGGCATGTTGGTTGACCTTCCCTATCTGGCCCAACACGCGGGACTGGTTTTGTTTTTTTGTCTTCTGATACCCGGTGTCAAAATGGTTTTGATCGCCGGAATTCTTTTGTTGCTCAGGGTGCCGGTTGCCATGGCGTTGAGTGTCGGTATCATGCTGGGGCAGATCGGCGAATTTTCCTTCTTGCTGGCGCAAATGGGGTACCGGTCGGGGGCCCTCGACAGCACCATCTATCATGTGACCGTTTCCGCCGCGGCGGTAACCATGATTTTCACGCCGCTGATGGTTCCATGGGCCCTGCCTATTTCAGCCTGGTTTGCGCGGCTCCCCGGTTTGAAGAGGCTTGCGGCGATCAAAGCCCGGGAGGCAGGGGATGTCGAACAGATGAGCCTCAGGCGGCATGTGATTATTTGCGGCTTTGGGCCTTTGGGGGAGGCGTTGGGCCGCTTTCTGGACGAATACAAAATACCGCACCTGATTCTGGAATTGAATCTCGACACCATTCACAAGATGCGCGAAGAGGGAAAAAATGTTTTTTACGGCGACGGGGCCTCGGAGGAGGTCTTGTTTCGAAGCGGCATTGAACAGGCCTCCCTTTTGGCCCTGGCGACTCCCGATTTTTTCAACAATGCCGCAGCCATCAAGAAGGCGCGCCGCCTCAGCCCCGACATCAAGATCATCACGCGGGCCAAGTACCGCCGCGAGGTGGAGGGATTGTATCAGGCGGGGGCCGATGTGGTGATTTCGGAGGAACTGGAAGGGGGAATCGAGATGGGGCGCACCATGTTGAAGGAGCTGGGGATCCCGCCCAACGATGTGGACAATTATATTTCGGGAATTCGCGACTTCGGAAGCGCCGATTTTTTTTAAAACAGATTACTTAAGCCACTTGAGCTTCTCAAAGATAATCACGCCGATAAAAAGCGCCAGTGTCGAAAGAGCCATCGAAATGACGAAAGGAACGCGGAAGCGAAACAGATAAATCGCCGCAACGAAGAAGAGAAGGCTGGGGAGAACCCAGATGAGAACATCTTTGGTGTAGGTTTCCAAAAGGGCAAGGTCCCGAGTTTCGAAATAAATCCAGATCAGCGAGAGAAAGGTCACAAGCGGCAGGGCGGTCAAAAGGGCGGCCCACTTGGGATAAGTCTTGGCCAGACTGCTGATACCGGCGATCAGCAGTCCCGAAACCGCGACTTTGATCCAGAAAAAAGCCGTCTGATGAGTCATTTTTTTCTACTTCACCACCGTGGTCTTGTAACCGGCATCGTTGATTTTTTTGGCCAGCTCAAAGCAGGTGGTTTTTCCCTCGGCGTAGGCGATCTTTCCGGTTCCCGCCTTCACGTCGATTTCGGCGGAAAGCGACAAATCCTTCACCGCATCTTTTACATGGGCTTCGCACGACCCGCAGGTCATCCCCTCGATTTTCATATCGCACGATTTGGTCGAGGCGGTGTCATCCGCTTTTGTCGGGGTTTCGGCGGCGATCGCGGTTGAGGCGACTCCGAAAGCAAAAAGAAAAACAATCACGAATGTATCAATTAATTTCATGGATTCCTCCTTTAATGAAGGGGTATATTATCAATTCAATGGAGGCGCAAGTGACAAACGGGCATGCCCGCAAAAGCTGTTGCCACGAAACAAAGCCGGTTGAAGCGGCAAAAATCCCGCCGGGCGCCGAGTGGACTTGTCCCATGCATCCCGAAGTGATCCGCCCGGGGCCGGGAAATTGTCCCCTTTGCGGCATGGCTTTGGAGCCGAAAACGGTTTCTGCCGAATCGGAAACAAATCCGGAGTTCCGTTATATGTTACGCCGCTTTTGGGTAAGCCTTGTCCTTGCCGTTCCGCTTGTCGTCATCGCGATGAGCGATTTTCTGCGCCCCTGGATCGGCCGGCTCGAACTTGCCATCGCCTCGCCGGTGGTGATTTGGGGGGGATGGCCCTTTTTTGTCCGGGGTGTTCAATCGATCAAAAACAAGAGCCTCAATATGTTCACCCTTATCGGCCTCGGAGTCGGGGCGGCCTATGGATACAGTCTTGTGGCGGTGCTTTTCCCCGGAATTTTTCCCCCCTCTTTCCGCAATGCCGAAGGGCCGGCAACGCCGGTGACGATGGCGGCTGTTTATTTTGAAGCGGCGGCGGTGATTGTAACGCTGGTTCTTCTGGGTCAGGTGCTGGAACTAAAAGCGCGCAATCAGACGGGTCAGGCGATCAAAAAATTGCTGGGTTTGGCCCCAAAGACGGCCCGGCGCCTCAAACCCGACGGAACCGAGGAGGATATTCCGCTCAATCTGGTTCATCCGGGTGACTTTTTAAGGATTCGTCCGGGTGAAAAGGTGCCGGTCGATGGCGTAGTGACCGAAGGGATCGGTTCAGTGGATGAATCAATGGTGACGGGAGAACCGATTCCTGTCACAAAAAAGGAAGGGGATCGGGTAATTGGCGCCACGATAAACGGCACCGGATCGCTGGTTATGCGGGCTGAAAAAGTGGGGGCGGATACCCTTTTGGCGCAGATTATCCGGATGGTGGGTGAGGCCCAACGGAGCCGGGCGCCCATTCAAAAACTGGCGGATGTTGTCTCGGGTTATTTTGTTCCCGCTGTTGTTGGAGTCGCTGTCATCACATTTTTTGTCTGGGGTCTTGTCGGCCCCGAACCGAGGTTGAGCCATGCGTTGATTAATGCCGTTGCCGTTCTGATCATCGCCTGTCCCTGTGCACTTGGTTTGGCGACGCCCATGTCGATAATGGCGGCCACAGGCATGGGGGCGACGGTTGGCGTTCTTTTCAGGAACGCCGAAGCGATTGAAACGATGAAGAAGGTGAATATTCTGGTGGTCGATAAAACGGGGACCTTGACCTTGGGGAAGCCGAGGCTCGTTTCATGTGTGGCCGGTGGCGGCATCGGGGAGAGTGAATTGTTGGGCCTTGCGGCCAGTGTGGAACGTGCCAGCGAACACCCGCTGGGTGCGGCGATTGCCGCGGGAGCGGCCGAAAAAGGGGTGGGGCTTCAAAAGGTGGAAAATTTCGAGTCGATTACCGGGAAGGGAGTGAGAGGTCGAATTGCGGGCAAAGCCATTGCGGTGGGCAATAGAAAATTGCTGGAATCTCTTGGGGTGAAGGCCGATTCTTTTTTTTCTTTGGCGGAGTCGATGAGGACCGAGGGTCAAACGGTGATGTTTGTTGCCATTGATGGAAAGGCGGCGGGCCTTATCGGAGTGGCCGATCCCATCAAGGAGACGACGCCGTCTGCGATCGAGAAGATTCACGAAGCGGGGATTCGGATCGTCATGTTGACCGGTGACAACAGGACGACAGCGGAGGTTGTGGCGAAAAAACTGGGGATCGATGACGTGATGGCGGAGGTCCTTCCCGATCAGAAGGCGGAGGTGGTCAAGAAGTTGCAGAAAGAGGGGCGTTTTGTCGCCATGGCGGGCGACGGGATCAACGACGCTCCGGCTTTGGCGCAGGCCCAGGTGGGGATTGCCATGGGGACCGGCACCGATATTGCGATGGAAAGCGCCGGTGTTACTTTGGTGAAAGGGGACCTCCGGGGTATTGTCCGGGCCCGGTATTTAAGCCGTGCGACGATGCGCAACATCAAACAAAATCTCTTTTTTGCCTTTTTCTACAATGCGCTGGGAGTGCCGATTGCGGCGGGAGTCTTGTATCCGTTCTTTGGGATTCTCTTGAGCCCCGTTATTGCCGCGGCGGCAATGAGTTTTTCTTCCGTTTCGGTGGTGGGAAATGCGTTGCGGTTGGGGCGGATAAAAATTTGAAAGGAGAAAAGTCATGCGGCATGCAAATCTGTTTGTTTTGGTTGTGGTGTTTCTTGTTTCCATTTCGGCTTGTGCCAAGCCGATTAACGTGTCGTGCACCGACAGCGTCAATTCGCTTCAGAAACTCAGGGAAAAGAGTTTTCCGGTGAATTGTCCGGTCAATTGCACGAACGGTGCGGTGTGGGGAACCAACAATCTCTTTACCACCGACTCGGCTATTTGCGTGGCGGCCATCCATGAGGGGGTCGTGACGGCGGAAGGGGGAATGGTGAAGGTGAAGTTGCTTCCGGGACAGGCCAGTTATGGGGCCGGATCGAAAAACGGGGTTGCCACCCGTTCGTGGGATTCCTATGGATCGAGCTTTTCGGTTTCCAAATAGCGTGTTGTGGATGAGTGCAGGCCCGCCGCAATATTGGTCCCTTGGGGTCGAGTTCTGCAAAATCAGGGCATAAAAAAAGGCCTCTCCGCCATAGGCGGAGAGGCCTTTTTCGTTTTGTTTTTTGATCAACCTTAGAAATTATTCAGGTTGTTCCTGTAATTTTTCGGCTGGGCCTGGTTTTCGACCGTCGGCAACTCCGTGCCGCCCAGGCTTCCTTTTTCGGCGTTATCCCGGGCAAAGCGATTTAAGTGTTGCCACCGCTGGGGAACCTCGGCGCTGGCCCCCATCTGGTTTCCATAGTCCCGTTCCCCATTGACAATCAGGGTCCGATTCATGGGTGAAGCCGCGACCAAGCCGGCAAATCCAACAACAGCCACAACGGTTAAAATTAGTTTTTTCATAAAATTTCCTCCAAAAGTTGAATACATAGTGTCACATCGACAACAACAAATTGCAAGGTATTCTTGGACGAATTTTTAAAGGAGAAAAGACTGTTTGAGGATGTAGAGGGGAGGCGAAGGCCCGTAGCGGACGAACTCCCGCTCCACATTCACGACGCTTGCCGACTGAAAGACCAGCGGCAAATGGACGGGAAGGGGTGCTTCCATGTCAAAAAATGAAAGAGGAAGAACCTTGGAGACAAGAAAATTTTGCGACGCGGAATCGCGGTAAAGACAACAATCCTCCGGCTTTTGCCCGCTTTCATCGGCGCAGTGATGGGGCTTTTTACAGCAATTCATCAGACAGGTTTTATTCTCGCCCGGGGAGTGACACAAAAAGGCATAAGAAAACTGGACCGCCAGCGCAATTAGCAGGAAGGGAACTATTTTTTGCATTTTTTTCATTATAGTTATCATACCAGCTTTCATCATCAATTTACAGTATCTCCCACTTCGATTTCCATGATCTTCATCAGTTCCGCAGATGATTTATCTTTCTCCATAACTACCTGAAATAACTATGATTAACCTTAATGCTGATGCCCCTCATGATCGTGATCCCCGTGGGGGGTTTCCTCGTCATTTGTTGCCGGCATCGGCATCGGCATCGGCGCCGGCGCCTCTTCCTTTTTAATCCCGATGCCGAATTCATGCCCCAAGCGGCCCCCCAAGTAACCGGTAACGGCAACTGCTGACGATAGAATAAAAAGAAAGATCAGAACAATTTTCCGTCCACCGATCCACCTCTTTCTTTCGGTAATCAGACTGATGATACTTGCCAGAACAAGCCCCCCGGCAATCGAGAGCCCCAGCGTTTCGTGTTCCTCCATGATCTCGCGAGCGATTCCCTCGTGTTCATGGGGAAGATACTCTTCCGCCATCAGTCCGGTTGTGACTGCGGCGATGGCTCCAAGGGTCGCGAGATAGAGCGTGAAGCGGGAGGCGGCGAACAGCGATTCGTTTTTTCGCCACTGTCCAAGAAGCGCGAAGAGAAGGGAAGCAAGCGTCAGTGCCACCGGAAAATGGACCGTTTGAAAATGAAAATGGGCTAGTGTTTCCATACAAATTGCTCCTTTTGGACATGGTGAGCGTAGTCGAACCATGTCACGGTTCGACAGGCTCACCGTGTCCCGCTTTGATTCCTCTTAATTCTCTTTCTTTCCACATGGCAAATAACACCGGATAAATCAACAGCTCCAGAATAAACGAGGTCACCAGCCCCCCCACCATCGGGGCGGCGATCCGTTTCATCATGTCTGCCCCGGTCCCCATCGACCACATGATGGGGAGAAGACCGATAAAGGCGGCGGCGACCGTCATCATTTTCGGCCGCACCCGTTTGACCGCCCCGTGAACAATCGCCTCGGTCAAGTCCTCTTTTGTTTTCAACAGCCCTTTTTCTTTGCGTTCATTGTAGGACAGGTCCAGAAACAACAGCATGAAGACGCCCGTTTCGGCGTCCAATCCCATGAGTGCGATCATTCCCACCCAGACGGCGATCGAGACGTTGTAGCCCAGAATATACAACAGCCAAACGGCGCCGATGAGGGAAAAGGGGACCGCCAGCATCACGATGCCGGCCTTCACAACCGACTTCGTGTTCAGGTAGAGCAGAAGAAAAATCAGGAAGAGGGTGAGCGGCAGAATGAATTTCAGCCGCTCGCGGACACGGATCATGTTCTCGTATTGGCCGCTCCACCGCAGGGTGTAGCCTTCCGGAGTTTCAAGTTTTTCGCCGACAATCTTTTTGGCCTCGTCCACGTATCCCCCCACATCACGCCCCGTCATATCCACATAAACATAGCCGGAGAGCATTCCGTCTTCATCCCGAATCATGGACGGGCCGGCGACCATTTGAATGTCGGCGATTTGCGAAAGAGGAATCTGAGCGCCCGAGGGGGTGGGGACCAAGACCCGCTCCAATTCGGGGAGATTGTCCCGCAGTTCGCGCGCGTAGCGGAGATTCACCGGATACCGCTCGCGCCCCTCCACCGTTGTGGTGATATTCTCTCCGCCGATGGCCGAGGCAATGACCATCTCGGCGTCATCCACGGTCAGCCCGTAGCGGGCCAGCTGGTCGCGCTTGAGATTGAAATCGATAAAATAACCCCCCGCTACCCGTTCGGCATACACACTGCGTGTGCCCGGGACCTCTTTGAGAATCGCCTCCAGTTGCGTTCCGATCTCCTCGATCTTTTTGAAATCGTCGCCAAAGACCTTGACGCCGATGGGGGTCCGAATGCCGGTGGAGAGCATGTCGATCCGGTTCTTGATCGGCATGGTCCAGGCGTTGGTCCATCCGGGAAACTGCATTTTTGAGTTCATTTCATTGATCAAATCCTCCCACGAGATATGATCGCTCCAGACATGGCCGAAGAGCCAGTGATACGGTTTGGGCATCCATGAGTACCATCGTTTTACTTTCCGCCACTCCGACTCCGGTTTTAAGAGCACGGTCGTTTCAACCATCGAGAAAGGGGCGGGATCGGTTGAGGAGTTGGCCCGCCCGATTTTTCCAAAAACCCGCTCCACCTCCGGAAACGAGCGCAAAACGCGGTCTTGGATCTGCAACATCCTTTCGGCCTCTGTGACCGAAATGCCGGGGAGGGTGGTCGGCATGTAGAGGATGGCCCCTTCGTTTAGGGGAGGCATGAACTCGGACCCGAGTTTGAGATAGACGGGAATGGTCGTCAGAAAAAGGAGAACCGCGCCGATTAAAGCCTGTTTGCGGTGTTTCAAGACGAAACGGCAGACCGGTTCGTAAACGGCAAAAAGAACCTGGCTGATCGGATGTTTTTCTTCCGGATAGTATTTTCCAACGAGGCTGTGATTGGCCAGTTGTTCAAGCCATTTCGGTTTGAACTTCCAGAATTCGTAGCGGGAAAACATCATCCGAAGGGCGGGATCGAGGGTGATGGCCAAAAGAGCGGCGATCGCCATCGCGAAGTTTTTGGAGTACGCCAGCGGTTTAAAGAGCCTTCCTTCCTGATCCAATAGCGTAAAAATCGGCATGAATGAGACGGCAATCACCAGGAGGGAAAAGAAGACCGAGGGGCCCACCTCTTTAAGCGCCTTCAGCCGGATTTCCTGATAGTCTTCTTTTTTACCGCCGGCGATCCAGAGCTGGATCTTTTGATAAATATTTTCCACCTCCACGATGGCGCCATCCACCAGTACGCCGATGGAGATGGCCATGCCGGCCAACGACATGATGTTGGAGGTCAGCCCCATCATATACAAGGGGATGAAGGCAATCAGAACCGAAATGGGGATGGTGACAATGGCGGTGATGGCCGATGGGATATGCCAGAGAAAAATCAGAATCACGATGCTGACGATGATTACTTCGTCGATGAGGGTTCTCTTCAAGGTATCGATCGCCCGTTTGATCAGGTCCGAACGGTCATAGACGGTGATCAGCTCCACCCCCTCGGGAAGCGACGATTTTGTTTCTTCAATCCGTTTTTTGACGCGGTTGATGACGTTAAGGGCGTTCTCGCCGGAGCGCATCACCACAACACCGCCTACCGTGTCTCCCTGGCCGTCAAGGTCGGCCACGCCTCTGCGGATATCGGGGCCGATCGTGACATCCCCCAGATTTTTGACGAGAATCGGCGTGCCGGTTTTTGCATCCACCCCCACCGAGATGTTCTCGATGTCCTCAACCGATTTGATATAGCCCCGGCCGCGGACCATGTATTCCCGCCCCGAAAATTCCACCAGACGACCCCCGACATCGTTGTTCCCCTTGCGGATGGCGGAGGCCACCTCCATCAGCGGGATGTTGTAGGCTTGGAGAGCCGCCGGATGAATATTGACCTGA
>JACQOY010000130.1 GCA_016207765.1 Deltaproteobacteria bacterium
AAGGGGCTCAAGGTGATGGATTCAACCTCTGTGTCGTTGTGCATGGACAACAATCTGCCGATTATCGTGTTCAATCTCTTTGAGGGCGGCAATCTGAAGAAAGTCGTACTCGGCGAGAAAATCGGCACGCTTGTGGGGAAATAATCATGATCAATTCTATTCTTGATGAGACAAAAAAGGGGATGGAAAAAGCCATTGAGGCCTTTCAACGGGAGCTTTCGCGCCTTCGTACCGGCAGAGCCTCCCTCTCCATTCTCGACGAAATCCGTGTCGACTACTACGGGCAGATGACCCCCCTCTCCCAAGTGGCGACCCTTGGGGTGCCGGAGGCGCGGATGATCACCATTTCGCCTTGGGAGTCGCGTCTTATTCCGGAGATTGAAAAGGCCATCGAAAAAGCGAACATCGGGCTTACCCCCATCAACGATGGAAAAATGGTCCGTCTCCCCATCCCTCAGCCCAATGAAGAGAGGCGCCGTGATTTGGTCAAAATGATCAAAAACCACGCGGAGGAATGCCGGGTGGCGATCCGTCACGCCCGCCGGGAATCGATCGACAAACTGAAAAAGCTGGAAAAAGAGGGAAAGATCGCCGAAGACGACAGCAAGAAGGGGTCCCACGACATTCAAAAGCTCACCGACGATTATACGACCAAGGTCGATCACGCTGTTTCCAAAAAAGAGGCCGAAATAATGCAAGTTTAAAGAGTTCAAAGTTTGAAAAGTTCAAGGTTCAAGGTTTAAGGTTGTTGATTTTTGAACTTTTAACTTTTAACTTTTAACCGGTTTTTAGTGAATCTTCCCCGACATGTCGCGATTATCATGGATGGCAACGGTCGATGGGCCAAGGCGCGTGGCTTTCACCGGGTTGAGGGGCATCGTATGGGGATCAACGTCTCCGAAGAGATCATCACCGCCGCCCGTGACTTGGGTATTCAGTATCTGACGCTCTATGCCTTCTCCAAGGAAAATTGGGACCGTCCCGCCGAGGAAGTGGAGGTTCTTATGCAGCTTCTGAAGGCTTTTCTTCTGGAAAAGCGGCAGAAGATGCTCGACAACCGGATCCGGTTGAACGCCATCGGCGACTTGTCGCGTCTCCCCGGGGAAGTGAGGGAGATTTTGTTTCAGGTCATGAAAGACACGGAATTACAGACGGGAATGACTCTCACTTTGGCGCTTTCGTACGGGTCGCGTGACGAGATTTTGCGGGGAATCGGGAAAATTCTCGCTGAAGCGTCAAAGGGGGGAAGAGCTTCCTTTGAGCTTTCTGAGGACCATTTTTCCCGCTATCTGGATACGGCCGATATGCCCGATGTCGATCTGGTGATTCGCACCAGTGGTGAGCACCGGGTGAGCAATTTTCTGCTTTGGCAGGGGGCGTATGCCGAGTATATTTTCGAGGATTGTTTCTGGCCCGACTTTACCCGCGAACGTTTTGTATTTGCATTGGAAGAATACCAGACGCGTGAAAGAAGGTACGGGAAGATTTCGGAACAATTAACGTAGGGGCGACCCTGCGTGGTCGCCCTGCACGAAGGGCGGCCACAGGGGGCCGCCCCTACAGGAAATCATCATGATTCGTTGGTTTTCGGGAATAATTGTGGCGATCCTCGTCATCCTCCTCCTCCTCTACGTTCCCAAAGAGGGGGTTCAGGGGATTGTCGTGCTTCTTTCTCTGTACGGGTTATGGGAATATTTCAGCATCACCCAGCACGAGGAGCCGTTGTGGATCAAAGTGGCCGGGTTGGCTCTGGGCGGGGTGATGACGGCGCTTCTTGTTTTCTGGGCCAAAGGCGCCGATCAATTCCTGGCCTTGTTCGCCTTTTCGCTGATGGCGACTCTGGTTCTTCATTTTTTTGGCACCGCTGATTTTGTTGTCCGTTTCCGCCATACGGTGTTTTTTTACTTTGGCATCATGTACACGAGCGTCCTTTTTTCTTTCTGGGGAAAGGTACGGGGTTTGGAGGAGTGGCGGTTTTGGGTTTTCCTGTGGCTTTCGGGAACCTTTTTTTCGGACATCGGCGGATACATCTTCGGCCACTGGCTGGGTCGTCACAAACTGGCGCCGAATCTTTCTCCGGGGAAGACAATCGAAGGGTTGATCGGCGGGGTTCTTTTTACCGTGGTCGCCGGCTTTTCCGTCCGCTTTTTGTTTTTCCCCTCGTATCCCGCCGGCCTGCTGGTGACGATCTGTGTTCTGATGGCCTTGGTTGGTCCGCTGGGTGATTTGAGCGAATCGCTCATCAAAAGGGGTTTTTCGGTCAAAGATTCGGGGAAGCTGATTCCCGGCCATGGCGGCCTCCTCGACCGGGTGGATGCGCTGTTGTTCACCGGCCCGGTTGTTTATTATTTTGCGAAGTATTTTTCGTGAGATTGTGATTCCTCCCCTTTGTAAGGGGAGGTTAGGAGGGGTAGAAAATCGGCACGATCTACCTCCCCCACCCCCTCCTTACAAAGGAGGGGAGGCTCTATGGTAAAAAAAATTTCCATCTTGGGCAGTACCGGCTCCATTGGCCTCTCGACCATCGAATTGGTTCTCCGTCATCCCGGCCGTTTCGAAGTAGTCGGCTTGGCGGCCGGATCGAACGTTGCAGAACTTGAAAAACAGATTCAAAGACTCAAACCCAAGGTTGTTTCCGTGGGGTCGGAAGCGGCGGCCAAAGAGTTAAGAAACCGCGTCGGGCGCAACAGGGTTGAAATTGTGCATGGCACGGAAGGGGCCTCGCAGGTGGCCGTGTTGGCAGAGGTTGACATGGTTGTTTCCGCCATCGTCGGCGCCGCCGGGCTTCTCCCCACACTCGAAGCCATTCGGCATGGAAAAACAATCGGCTTGGCCAACAAGGAGAGCATGGTGATCGCCGGGGAGCTCATGCGTCGCGAAGCCTCCAAAAAGGGAGTGACCATTCTCCCGGTGGACAGCGAACATTCCGCCCTGTTTCAATGCCTGGAGGGGCACCGTCGGGCGGACATTAAACGGTTGATTCTCACCGCCTCGGGAGGGCCGTTTTTGCAGCGGCCACGGGAGGAATTCAATCAAATCACGGTCTCCCAGGCACTCAAGCATCCCAACTGGAGCATGGGGCAAAAAATCACCATCGATTCGGCCACCATGATGAACAAGGGGCTGGAGGTGATGGAGGCCCGGTGGCTTTTTGATCTTCCGGTTGATAAAATTGATATTTGTGTGCATCCTCAGAGCATTGTACATTCGATGGTGGAATATATCGACGGTTCGGTGATGGCGCAGATGGGGGTTCCCGACATGAAAGTCCCGATTGCCTACGCCTTGAGCTATCCGGAGCGGATAGCCACCGGAGTTCCTTCGCTCAATCTATTTGAAGAGCGCAAGCTCACTTTTTTTGAGCCCGATTTTGAAAAATTCACCTGTCTTAAAACCGCCTATTCTGCGGCGAGAGAGGGAAAAACTTGTCCGGCGGTGCTGAATGCGGCCAATGAAGAGGCGGTGGCCGCGTTTTTGGCGGAAAAAATAAAATTTACCGATATTCCGCGGTTGATCGATAAAACAATCGGGGCCCATCAGCCGTTTGAAGTGAAAAGCCTAGATGATGTGTTGGAGGCCGATCGATGGGCTCGAGTCACCACTAAAGGATTTTTACCATGACCATTCTCTATTTTGTTGTTGCCCTCGGCATTCTTGTCATTGTTCACGAGTGGGGGCATTTTATCATCGCCCGCAAATCGGGAATCCGCGTGGAGAAATTTTCCATTGGTTTTGGGCCGAAGATATTGAGTTTCACCCGCGGAGGGACCGAATTTCGAATCGCACCGATTCCGCTGGGCGGTTATGTGAAACTCTACGGGGAAGACCCCGTTGCCGAGGCGGAGGGGGATGAGGCAAAAGCGAGGGAAATTTCATCTTCCCCGGATGCCTTTTCCGCAAAACCGGTCCGTTATCGTCTGGCCACGGTGTTTGCCGGACCGATGATGAATCTGGTTCTCTGTCTGGTTCTCATGCCCATTGTCTTCATGGTGGGACGGATGGTTCCGGTCATTCTGGAAAAAGCGCCGGTGGTGATCGGCGTCAGGACCGATTCGCCTGCCGCCGCCGCCGGCATCGAACCGGGGG
>JACQOY010000020.1 GCA_016207765.1 Deltaproteobacteria bacterium
GAGCAAATCGGTGGACGCCAACAATCTTGGTCTGGTTTCAAGCTGGGAGATTATTGTCGAAACAGTGACCCTTTTGAGGAACCGTTACAGTTATCAGGCGGCTGTCAATTTCATTCAAAAAGTCTTGCCAAGCATTCAGGTCATTTACATTGACGACAAAATCCGCCAACGGTCGTTAAGCCTTTTCAAAAAACTTGCATCCGACAAGCGTTTATCGCTCTGTGATGTCATTTCTTACATTCTGGTCAAGGAACACCTGCAGAACATCCCATGCCTGGCGTTTGACGACGATTTTGAGAAATTGGGGCTGAGCCTTTTCAGGAGCCCATAAATCACACCAGCTCACACACCATATTCGCCGTCGTACCGGCGACCCTCCTTAGCTTCCCGAGGTCAGCCAAGTCGGGCACGGGATCACTCTGATTTGAGTTCCCGACTCACGTATGGCCTCTTCGGTGTCGAGTGTTATCACGGTAAGCTTCCTGATATTCAGTTCTTTGGCCCCTTGAAGGAGGGCACGGATTTCCCGTTCCCGTGTTTTCAGAGACGAAAGATTTTGCGTCACTTGAAGAAGCTCAAGGTTTTTTGACCCCTTCCTGATTAAAAAATCAACTTCCGTTCCGGAACGGGTTTGATAATAAAACAGATCGATATTCGGTTGGAATCCACGGCGCACCAGCTCAACAAAAACCAGGTTTTCGAGCAGACGGGAATCATTGGAGGTGGCCGGCTGCGATTTGGCGGAAATAAATCCGTTATCGAAGGCATAGATCTTGCGGTCGGCCTTGACCCGCATTCTCGGTTTGAAAAAATAGGGCTGTAAATCCTGAACCAGATAAGCCTCCCGGCAGTAGGCGATGAATTTCTGGATGGTGGCTGTGGAAAGAGATCCCAGCGAACGCTCCAGGCTCCGAGCCGAAAAACGGCACGCGGCGTTGTTCATGAGCAAATTGAGAAGGTCGTGGATGGCCGTTGAAAGGCGGATCCGATGGCGAGTGACAATGTCACGGAGCACCACGGAATCAAAAAGCGTCCGCAAGTATCCGGACGGCTCCGCTCCTCCCAGCGCCACTTCAGGAAAGCCTCCCCAGGACAAATAACGTTGAAAGAGATGGGGATCGTCCCCTTTCTTTTTCCCGAGAGCCAAAAGAAACTCCTGAAAACTGAAAGGGAGCAATTCAAAAGAAAGATGCCGGCCCGTCAGGGCCGATCCCAGTTCCCGGCTCAAGAGTCTGGAGTTGGAGCCGGTAATCAGCAGATTGTATTCCCGTCGGTGGAGCTTGTTGATGAAGCTCTCCCAATGAGGATAGTTCTGGATTTCATCAAAAAAGAGAAAATCAGTCTTTCCGTAAACAGCCTCGAGCGCCTGGATCAGTTCATCGCTGGTAACCTCATCACCGCGTAATGCATCGTCTTCAAAATTAAGGTAGGCAAAACGCTTGTCGGCAAGCACCTGAAAGGCAAGCGTCGATTTCCCGGCACGGCGCGGTCCCGTGATCACTTTCACCAGATTTGAAGAGAGCGATTTTGAAAGAGGCCCGCCCAATTGTCGGGAAACGAAGGTTCGTTTCAGCGTCCTATCGCGCTCCCGGCGGTGGGCCTCGAGGATGGTGTTTAACGATTTCATTGTATTAAACAATAAGTTAATTTATTGTTTAATACAATAGATTTTTTTCAGGCATCCGAAGCACGATACAAGGCTTACATCAACTCCCACACCATATTCGCCGTCGTACCGGCCACCGTGTGTTTGCCGTAGTAGGTGGCGTCCTG
The DNA here is from genome assembly GCA_016207765.1 of Deltaproteobacteria bacterium. GTDB lineage: Bacteria > UBA10199 > UBA10199 > UBA10199 > SBBF01 > JACQOY01. Next base: position 1,774 of record JACQOY010000020.1, read on the forward strand.
GACCTTTTTCTTCCCAGAGACTTTCTTCGCCCACTGTTCGCGGGTTAACCCTTTTTCCTTGAGCGTCTCCTCGAATTCCTCTTCGGCCTTTCGTTTTGCCTTGAAGAGAACCATCTGGATTCGGCTGTAGACGTTGATTGCGCCGTCGCCGGAGGTTTCGATGGGTAAGAAAATGGCCTCGGGATATCGTTCAGTGATAACCGACTGCACACCGTCGGAAACACCGCTACTTGGCATGCAACCGAAGGGCTTTACCGACAGGGTCATGTGGGCCTTTTTGTGAATGACATTCTGGATCAGTTTGCCGATCTCCATATGTCCTTCCCCGCCTCTAAGATCGTTGTTGTAATGTTCATGCGCCACGCGGGCGTTTTCGTTCTGGTCGGGGAGCTTGTAATGTCTTAGCCCCAGGCAGAAGGCAAAGGTCTTGAAGGTTCCGCGGAGAATCTTTTCGGCGATCCAGAGAGTCAGGAATTTCTTCCCAACTTTTTCAGTCTTCAACCCTTTGCGGGTACCCAAATCCATCGCCTTGAGTGTCATCCGGCGACGGGTATCCACGCGTGCCTGCCAGATGTTGTAGAGCACCCAGCCGGCAATAAGCTGAATATCGACTTCCGCTCCCTCTTGTTCGAGGAAGTGCTGGAGACGGTAATTCCCCTCCCCTTCGGTCGTCATCGCCCAAAATTCGCCGATCACACTGACTTTCGGTTTCACAATGGTGCGGTCTACCTTGATTTGTCTCAAAATCTTCCGGCTCTTCCAAAGCGCCCTGAGAATGGACGACTTCTCCTTGAGCGCCTTCATGATGATCTCGCGACATTCGAGAACCGCCTTGTCGGTCGCCCCTTTTTCCACTTCGTAGGGACGAATCCGGTACATGATTGCATTCAAGGCATCGCCGGCAAAAATCGACTTGGCCAGCGTGACGAAAAAGTCTTTGTCCATTTTCAAACCGACTTCTTTTCCTGTCGCCTGATTCATTCCGCCGTTCGGCTCAAACAACATAACGCGGAATCCGTCAAACCCGGCATCGCGCAGGGCCTTGCGATATTCGGTGACGTACATACCAAAACGGCAGGGGCCACATCCACCGGCGGTAAGAAAAACATGCTTGTCGATGATATCCTGTGTGCTCATCCCTTCTTTGTCGCGGAGCTGGACCAAGTATTTCACGAGATTTCCGACGGTGAAATAGGTGGGGTTGCACTGGCCGCGATTGCCATATTCTTTTCCCATCTGAAGCGAGTCGTTGTCGGGACAATCCATCGCCTTGATATGGTAGCCAAGGCCGGTAAGCCCCGCCTGGACAAAGTGATCATGCGCCATGGTCAGGCCCGAAACAAGAATGGTGGTGTGGGCCCGTTGATCGGCGTAGAAAGCGCGGTTGACCTTTTCTTCCCACTGCTTTTTCTCTGTGGAAAGGCCAAGGCGTGCACGCTCTTCTTTTTCGAATTTAGCCAATTCCGCCTCGATGGCGGCCATGACGGCGCCCGGATGGGCGGGCAGACGATTTTGTTTTAAATTATTTTCCATGTCTTCTCCTTGTTAGATTCTTTTTTTGCAACTTCTTTGCATCTTGCGATAAAGTTTGTGAACCGTTTGAATCCCCTTTTGGATTATTTGGTTGGCGGCCCTGCCGCCTTAAACATTGAAAGTTTCGGTCTCTGCCTGTCTATCCGGCATGTCGATCGGCCGAACCTCGGGTATGTGTTCTTCAACCTGGGATTTGTTTTTTATCCGTTCCAGTTCCTTCTCAACCATCAATTCCACCGGGATTTCATCAGAGGTTGTTTCGAGTTCCGGCAGGCCGAGGCCGTAAAAATGCAAAAGTTCACGCCTCCTTTCTGCGATCCGGCGGGTCAGTTCATCCATTTTCAGCAATCGGTCGGCCAGCACCTCTTCGCGCAGGGACAAAGAATGGGCGAATGTCTTGACGCGAATTTTGATGGAACCCCCCGGCTTGTTGGCATCAATTTCATGCAGGGCCGAGTAAGGGACCTGGCCGGTTGAAATGATCTTGTCGATAATCCCGTATGTGGGCGCATCGTGGCCGCACTTGAAGCTGGAGAGATCGAGCACGGCCATGTTCGGATGATGCGCGGCAAACTTGGCGGCCCAGACCTTTTCGGCGCTGTTGGTGGAATAGTTCTCGGGCCAGACATCGGTCACTTCGTAGGGTGATTTGATGATCCCCTTTTCCAGGTCATCTTTAAAGAGGCGATTGAGGTACTCGCGGTCTTTTGGAAGAGAACGCATCGAAAGGACGGGATAGCCCAATATCTGAAACTCATCGAGCACGTTGTGGTTCAAACCGGGATCGGTATGATACGGTCGGCCAATCATCAAGAGGGTGATCTTGTTGTTGGCTTCTGCCCAATCCAGCGTCTCGCGCCCTTTCTGTTGCAAATTGATATTGAAACGATCGAGCGCCTTCCACCCCTGATCCATCGCCCAGTCACTTTCGTCTTCGGTCACCCCCAACAACGGACCGAAGGTTTCAAACATCTGCCGTTTGAAAAGGGTCTTCTCGTTCATCGTCACGGCTGGATCGAGATAGGTGATCCCCCGTTCCTTGAAAAAATTGTTTTCTTTTGTGAAGGCCGCCTTCATCACCTCCGGAGCCCCGGCCACAATGGGGCAGGAGGCGGTGTCCATGATTCCTTCCAGATAAGAAGAGACATGCGTGATGATCGGAAAGAAAATGTAATTGAGCGGCTTCTCGGTCTGGTGTTTGTGAAAGAGAAGATTATGAATGTGCGCCTGCGCCACTTTGGAAGGATAACATGGGTCGATCGATCCATACTTCCCCCCCTCCACCCACATCTCTTCGGAGGTGAAATCAGAATAGACGATGTTGGATTCCGGAACACCGAGATTATGCAAGTAAGTTGTCCAGATAGGGGCGGTGCTGTAGATGTTCAAGACACGCGGGATGCCGATGCGGATTTTCAGGCGTTCTTCGGCGGACTTTGCGGAGGATCGGACAATCGGCCGCTTGATCGCTTTGCGCTTGATGTTCCCCAAAAGAGTCTTTTTTACGGCGATATCGTCAATGACCGAACCGTCGGCCGGAATTGGCTCCGATTCGTAGATCGAAAAAGCCGTTTTGGCTTCATAGTCAACGAGGTTGGGAAATTTCTTTTTCAACTGCTGGCGATTTTTGGCCACTTGGACCATCGCCTCTTTCGACTCAACCGTCCCCTTTTCGCAACTGAAACCGGAAATGTACCGACTTGTGGAGCCGTCGGGGGTTTCGGTATCGATAAAGGTGCGACTGCAATTGTTCGGACAAAAATGACAGACGGTTGATTCGTCGTTTCTGGAAGTATATTTTAAATTAATCGTGGCCCCGAGACCGATAAAGCTGGAAAAACCCCGGCGCAAAACCACCCGTCGCGTTTCCATGGCGGCGCCAATCGCCCCCGCCTCACCGGCATGGGGATGAACAAGGACTTCGGCCCCCGGGACTCTTTCTTTAATATAATCCACCTGCGCCTTGACGGCGGCGAGGTTGTACTGAGTGCCTCCCTGCAAAACAAACTTACGTCCCAACTCGGACATGCGCGGAATCTGCACCACATATTGCCAGACATTTTTGGGAAGAACTTGGGCAAGGCCGGTGAGTAATTCCTCTTTCGCGTACCCTTCCTTCTGAAAATTGACGCGATCGCTGTCCAAAAAGACAGCGCAACCGTAAGAAAACTTGGGGGCCAGCGAGGCCTGAAAAGCCACTTCGGCATAATCCTGAACTTTGACGCCGAATTGATCGGACATTGCCTGAAGCAACATCCCGTTTCCGGCCGAGCACTGGTTGGAAAGACGGAAATTTTTGATGTCGCCGTTTTGCATGAAAAGAACCTTGATATCCTGCCCGCCGATGTCGCAGACAACATCGATATCGTTCCCGAAAAAATGAACGGCGCTCATCATGTGCGCCACCGTTTCAACGATATTCACGTCGGCCTTGACCGACTCCTGCAACACATCGGCCGCATACCCGGTGGCGCCGAATCCAAGGACTTGAAGGGTGGCCCCCTTCTGGACAAAAAAATCGTTCATCTGTTGCAACAACTCTTTGGTGTCCTGAATGGGGTTTCCTTTCGAGAGTTGATACGCCTTGAGGACAAGCTCCCCCTTCTCATCAACCAGCACCGCCTTGGACGAAGTGGAACCGCCGTCGAGACCAATAAAACCCCGCACGACATCTCCGGCTGTAACCGAAATCGGTTTGAAGTTTGGAATTTTGTATTGTTCCTTGAATGCCTGAAGTTCCTCCACATCCTTCACCAGCGGTTTACCGGCATTCGAGCCAAGCTGGGCCTTCCTTCCAGAGGTGATGAATTCTTTAAGATCGCTTAGACCTTTGTACATCCCGACATTGGCTTCTTCAAATGTGCCGTAGATGACGGCGCCATAGGCGGCGTAGTATTGCGCATTTTCGGGGACAAAAATCAGTTCTTCGATGGGGACATCTTTTGGATAGGGGTAGTTCCGGTCATTCCACGTCTCTGGAATCCGTTTGTGCCAGCACTGCTTCAAGAAAGGGAGATAGGTATTCGGCCCGCCGAGGAGACACACTTTGTGACGAAGCGTATTGCCACGGGTCAGAACCGACAGGTTCTGCATCACAATCGCGTCGGCAAGACTGTTTAAAATTTCGTCGGCGGGAATCCCCGATTTGACGAGATTGACGATATCGGTTTCGGCAAAGACGCCACACTTGGCCGCCACATGATGAAGTTTGGAATCGTTGTAGTTGAGACTCCCCAAAAACTCGTGCTCGACCCCCACTTTGATGACGCATTTGTCAATAGTGGCACCGGTTCCGGAGGCGCACTTGTCGTTCATCGAGGTAATCGCCTGCTTGTCGCCGGTCTCTTCGTTCTTTTTATAGATGATGATTTTGGCATCCTGCCCGCCGAGCTCGATAACCGAGCCGACATCGGGATGAAGTTTTTCGACCGCCATGGTGACGGCATTCACTTCCTGCACAAACTTGCCGCCGAGCGGCTTTGTGACGGGACCCGCCCCGGAACCGGTCGTGAAAATCCGGATATTTTCGACCGGGACATCGGCAAATTCGTTTCCGATGCGGACGAGAAACTCCATGGCCTTTTCCGCTTGGCGGGTTTCGTGACGCTGGTAGTCGCTCCAGAGAATTTTGAGCGTGTCTGGGTCCACCACACAGGCCTTCACCGTGGTGGAGCCGACATCGAGACCGATCATTAATTTTCGTTGGTAGACTGACATGTCAGTTAATTTGGCGAATGTGCCACAACTGGTTGGAATGTCAAATAAAAAATAATAATGGGGGTAAAATCAGGGGGCCTTATGACAGCTGGAACAGCTGGCATCAGCCCGGCCGGCGTGGTTGGCGGGAAATTTCGGTGCGCCACCGATCCCCTTTTCATGGCAAACCACGCAGGCGGTTCTCCCGGCATGGTTTGCGGGTTTGTCCGGCGGTTTTTTGGCGGATGACGGCGGAGTTACGGGAGTTGGGGGAGTCGCAGGAGTCGGCGACGGTTTTTTGGAGGCGATATAATCCCGGATGATTTCGTTGTATCTCTGGATGTATTTCGAGCGCACATCGCCCGCTTCACAGCCGATCGTTTCGATTTTCAGTCCCGTTTCTTTGTCGATGATGGGGTGGGGGGCCTCCTCTCCGACGGTCAATAAGTAGAGATTACCCGCGGCTATATTGTCCCGTGCCATTTTTTCGGCATTATCGATGGAATACTGAGCCTCCTCCAATTCCAAGGCGTCCGATTTACGGGAAGAGGTTTGGCCGGTGCAGGTCGCAAAAACAGCCAAGAGGAAACCTATTCCAAGAATAAAACGGTGTTTCATTGAAGACCTCTTATACAGTTCCGGCCCCTTCTTTGGAAACCAAAAGCCCCGCGATCAGGCCGAGGATGACAAACTCGACCATTCCGCCGACAAACCAGGCAATGTAGAGGTTATCCGGCCACGGAAAGAAGGGATAGGCAAGAAGGAGCGCGGCGCCCCAATAGAGAAGGCCGAGGAAAAAACCGTATCTGATCCCCTGCCCCAAAGCCCCCTTTCCTTTTTCGAAACCCTGGTTGAAGATGAAAAGAAAGAGAATCGAATAAACAATATAGCCGACGTAGGCCGCCGGGCGCTTGGCCATTAGCTGGTCCATCGGGCGCCACTGAC
>JACQOY010000136.1 GCA_016207765.1 Deltaproteobacteria bacterium
GCCTCCGGGAGCATGCGGGCGGCGATGGGGGGCTCAACGCAAATTGATGTGGCCAAGAAGACCATCAAAGCCACCATCGGATCGATTCCCCCCGATACGCATGTGGCCTTGAGGGTTTACGCCCATCGGGTTGAACAATCGGATAAAGCCAAAAGTTGCGTCGATACCGAATTGATGATTCCGTTTCAGACCCTGAATGCGGCGGAGTTTGGCTCAAAGGTCGATTCTATCCAGCCGAAAGGATACACGCCGATTGCCTACACCCTCCAGCAGATTGCCGGCGATTTCGGGGTCGAGCGTGAGGCCGAAAAAGTGGTAATCTTGGTCAGCGACGGCGAGGAGACCTGCGGCGGCGATCCGGTTTTGGCGGTAAAAGATTTGATCGCAAAAGGTTTCAAGGTGAAGGTGCATGCCGTCGGATTTAATGTGGATGCCAAAACACAGGCGCAGTTAAAGGCCATTGCCGATGCGGGAGGGGGAAAATATTACGATGCCAAAGATGCCGCCGGACTTTCTTCATCATTAAAAGAGGTAACCCAGGAAGCCTTGGTGGTTCAGAAAAGCTCCGCGGTCTACGGCTCCGAAATAAAAGGGGGCGATTCGTACGAGACGGCCGTGGCCTTGGCCCCCGGGCAGGAATTTCATCTCAACCATCATCAGAAACAAAACCAGTTCGATTATTTCTATGTTGAACTCAAGGGGGGTCAGGGAATCGTTTTCTCGCTGAATACGGTTCAAAAAGGGGTTTCCATCGACAACGAAAAGGCCAATGAAAATACCAATCCCTATGCCGGCTTCCAAATCCACAATGCGTCGCGCCAAAAACTGGGGTCTGAGGAAATCATCGGTTCGGCAAACGCAACCAAGACACTTGAAGTTGAAATGACTTCTCCGCAAAAAGTCTATCTCCTGATCGGCTCCACCTATGCCGATATGCACAAGGATCACCCGTTCAAGGTAGAGATTGTCGATTTTTTCGACGCGAACAGCGGGGCGGAAGCGGGGACAACCCCCGAAACGGCCATTCCCCTTGGGAAGAAGCCTTCCACAGGTTATCTCACCCGAACTGATGAGGCCGACTATTACAAGATCACCACCACAGCCGGGGAAAATCTGACCATCAAAATCCTCCCCGAAAACGTTACGGCAAGACTTGAAGCTGTTTTGTACGATGATCTTCGGGCGGAGATCGCCAAAGCGGATTCACCCAACGAGGGGGCCGGTTTTCGCCTCACCGGCGCGGCGAAGGGAGGGGTGACCTATTTGAAGATCGCCCGGTCTTATTCGCACGGGGAGACAACGAAGTATTCGATTGAATTTGAACCGGCCGCGTCAACACCGTAACTCCGCTTTAAGCCTGGTGCCTTGACAAGGCAAGAGTGGCCAAAAGCAAAAGGGCCGCTACTGCATTGTGAGCCGTTGCACTTTCAAGAGGGCGGGTGAAGAGAACGGTGGAGATTCCCAGTGTTACCTGAGTCATCAAGAGCAAAATCAGGATGATAGCCGTTGTTTTGGTGGTTTTACTTGAACCCGGTTTCAGACAACGAATGGCCAAAAATCCAAGGAAAAGAAAAGTAACCACCGCCCCGATCCGGTGCAGAATCTGAATCGCCACGCGGCCTTCATTGCTCAAAATCCCCCCCTCAGAGTTTGTTCCCCAATTTTTCCAAATTGTCATTGCTTCTGTTAGGTCCATTTTAGGCCACCAGTGCCCCATACAGGTGGGAAAATCGGGGCAGGCGAGCGCGGCATAATTGGCCGAAACCCATCCGCCAAGGGCGATTTGGAGAATGAGGATGAAGAGGGCGATGAAAGGGACAAGTGACCAGTGACCAGTGACCCGTGACCTAAGGCTTTTAGTCCCTGGTCCATGGTCACTTGTCCCTGGTCTCTTGTCTTTGGTCCCCAGATACATCCACCAACACAACCCCAGCGTCGTCATCCCCCCAAGCAAATGCGCCATGACAACCAGCGGATGCAGAAGAAGCGTGACGGTCCACATTCCGAGCAAGGCCTGAAAGATCACGGTGCCGAGGAGAACCAGGGGAAGAAAACGGGGTTGTTCCGGCTGATTTTGTCGAACGATCGAGACAACGGCCATGACAAGGATGAGAAGCCCCAACGTCCCGGCAAAATACCGGTGGATCATTTCTGTCCATGCTTTTTTGCTGTCGAATTGTTGGTTTGTAGGGGCGTACGGCCGTACGCCCCTACCGGGGTCATCCTTAGGCGGTGTTACCTGCCCATAACACCCCGGCCAATCAGGGCATCCCAGCCCCGAGTCGGACAAACGGGTGTAGGCGCCGAGGACGACGACGACAAAGGCAAGGAGGGTGGCGATAAAAAAAAGGTGTCTCAAACCTACTATTTTTCCTTCACCATCCGGTCGATCGCAAAATCCACGGGAATTTCCGGCAAGGCCTGTGACGATACTGCGGAAACCCCTTCACCCAGGCCGATCAGTTTCAACGTCTCCGGGGTGTCGGCGGGGGTGTTGGGCGAAAGAGAACGGATGAAATGGACAAGCGCCCACCGGTCGGCAACCGAGAGGCTTTCAAACGGCGGCATCGGCGTTCCGGCCATGCCGTCGGATACGGTTTTGAAAACCTGGGCCGGTGTCCCTCCCTGTTTCCAGAGGCCGGAGGTAAAGTCGCGCGGTGTGGGATTAAGGGCCGCTCCTGCGGGGCCGTTCCCTTTCCCTTCGGCGCCGTGACAGGCCATGCATTGCGACAGGTAAATTTCTTTTCCTTTGGCAATCAGTGAAGGCGTTGAGTTGCGCAATTTTTCCATCAGCGCCGCCTGGTTTCCCGCCGGCGGCCGAACCGCTTCGACTTTTGCAACAGCCTCAACGGGGCGGAATAATTCGTCACTGGCGGTCAACCCGACAAAAATCGCCAGAAAAACAAATGACGCGACAAAGACAACCTGGTTCAAGCGGTTGTCGTATTTGAGATGCATGAAGAAAAGGCAAACAAGCGTTGCCTTCACCGTGGCCACTCCCATCGCGACCACAATATTGAAAACGCCGTAGTTGTGGTAGGAAACCCAAACGGTGATGACGGTAAAAACGAGGAGCATCATCCAGACGACAAAATAGGTCTTTCGATGATCGGCGTTATGTTGTTTTGAGGCCATATTTATTCTTCGTAGGCGCGGTTCGCGAACCGCCCTTACCCAATCAAATACAACAACGGGAACAGATAAATCCAGATCAAATCGACCAAATGCCAGTAAATTCCGGTCAGTTCAACCGGCGTTGAATAACGACTGCCGAAATCTCCCCTGTTCGAACGGACAAGAACCCAGAGAATAAGTCCGATGCCCACCAGCACATGGATCCCGTGCAGGCCGGTCATCATGAAATAGAGGGAGAAAAACAGATCGGCCTTTGGATGGGTGATTTCCGCGAAGCTGAAATGCGCCCCGGGAAGCAAACCCTCGTGAAATTTGTGGGTATACTCAAAATATTTGATCACCATGAAGGTGGCGGCAAACATGAGGGTAAGCAGGAGATACTGATTGGCCCGGTTGCTCCTGTCGTTTTGAGTCTTGTTGACCGCCATGGCCATGGTAAAGGAAGAACAGATGAGGACCAGCGTGTTGATGAATCCGAGCGTTCGGTTCAAGTGACGGCTCGCCTCGTGAAACATGTCCGGATACATCGCCCGGTAAATGATGTAGATCACAAAAAGCCCGCCGAAGAGAAGGATTTCCGTCACCAGGAAAAGCCAAAGCCCCAGCTTTGACGATTCAAACGCCTGTTCGGCGCTGTGAAAATGATCGGGGACGACATGTTCGGTCATATTTTTACCTCCCCGTATTCGTACGGCCCCGTCGTCACCACCGGTTCCTTGTGAAAATTGTGCGTTGTCGGGGGCGACTCGATGGTCCATTCCAGGGTTTTGGCGTCCCAAGGATTGGCCGGCGCCTTTGCCCCCTTGAAAAGGGACCAGATAAAGTAGGTGAACATGATGAGAAAACCCGCTCCAATGAACCAGGAACCGACGGTCGATGCCATATTCAGCGGCGCATATTGGGGAAGGTAGTCATGATAGCGCCGCGGCATTCCCATTTTGCCGAGGAAAAACTGGGTCAAAAAAGTGAGGTTGAAGCCGATAAAAATGAGGGAGCATGAAAGCTTTCCCCATCCTTCCGGGTACATCCGCCCGAACATCTTTGGCCACCAGTAGTGAAGACCGGCAAGAAGCCCCATCACCGTTCCTCCCATCATGACGTAATGAAAATGGGCCACGACGAAGTAGGTGTCGTGGAGATGGACATCGACCGAAAGGGCCGCGAGAAACAAACCGGTCAGGCCGCCGATGGTGAAGAGAAAAATAAAGGCCAGCGCATAGAGCATGGGGGTTTGAAGCCAAATGGAGCCCCGGTACATGGTGGCCGTCCAGTTAAAAACCTTGATCGCCGTCGGAACGGCCACCAGCATGGTGAGAAGCGAAAAAAGGAAATTGGCCAGCGGCGACTGGCTCGAAACGAACATGTGGTGCCCCCACACGATAAAGCTGATTCCGGCGATGGCCAGGCTGGAATAAGCGATGGCGTGATAGCCGAAGATGTGTTTGCGGGAAAAGACGGTAATTACCTCGCTGACGATCCCCATGCCCGGAAGGATCATGATGTAGACGGCCGGGTGCGAGTAAAACCAGAAGAAATGCTGGAACAAAACCGGATCGCCTCCCAGTTTCGGATCAAAAAAGCCGATATGGAGAACCCGCTCCATCACAAGAAGAACAGTGGTGATTCCGATGACCGGCGTCGCCAGAACCTGAATGATGGCCGTGGCATAGATGGCCCACAGAAAAAGCGGCATCCGGTGAAAAGTCATGCCGGGGGCCCGAAGTTTGTGGATCGTCACGATAAAATTGAGTCCCGTCAAAATACCGGAAAACCCCATGATAAAAACGCCCAGAGTGGCGAAGATAACGCTTGTGGCCGAGCGAATGCTGTAGGGGGTGTAAAAAGTCCAGCCGGTGTCAACCCCGCCGCTCAACACCGCCAGGACGAGGAGAAAAGAACCGATCATGAAAATGTACCAGCTAAGGAGGTTCAGCCGGGGAAAGGCCACATCCTTTGCGCCGATCTGAATGGGGAGAAAGAAGTTGCCGAGGGCGGCCGGTATGACGGGAATGATGAACATAAAAACCATGATAGCCCCATGCAGGGTGAAAAACTTGTTGTAGGTATCGGGGCTGAAAAGGGGGCCGGTCTTGAAAAGCTCAAGACGCACCAGGAGGGCAAAGATGCCGCCGATGGCGAAAAAGAACATCGTGGCGATCATGTACATGACGCCGATCCGCTTATGGTCAAGGGTGGTGAGCCATGACCAAAGCCCCCCCCCCTGAAGATAATTTTTGGTATGATCTGTTGCTGACATATTAATTTCCCAATGATTTAATGTACGCCACCAAATCGTTGATCTCCTCGTCTTTCAAGGTTCCCTTGTAGGTCGGCATGACCGGCTGAAAACCTTTGACCACTTTAAGCTGGGGATCGGTCAACGATTCACGGATATAGTTTTCATCGGCGGTGATCCTGGAATCGTCGTTTAAGTCCACTTCATGGCCGAACACCCCTTTTAACGAAGGGCCGACAAGAATCTGTCCCGTCACCGAGTGGCAGGCGGTGCATCCTTTGGCGGTGAACAACGCCTTGCCGCGCTCCGCCGGAAGTTCCGGTGCCGCCCCGTGGCGGGGTGCCGCCGGATTTTCAATCCCTGTTGGCCGGCTTTCAGATGATTCAGCCGCCTGTGCCGGCTGAACTCCCAGACTCTGCTCCACCTCCCAGGTTTTCTGCCACTTCTGATATTCCTCCGGCTCCACGACCTTCAATTTGGCGAGCATTTTGGAATGGGCGGTGCCGCAGTATTCAGCGCAAAAAACCTGGTGTTCCCCCGTCTGGATGGCGGTGAAGTCAAGTTTGGTGTAGGCGCCGGGGACCACGTCCTGCTTCAAACGGAAATCGGGGACATAAAAACTGTGCAGGACGTCGGCGGAACCCATGATCAGCTTGACCGGTTGCCCCTTGGGAACCAGGGCTTCATTGACCGTTTTGCGGCCGTTGGTATATTCAAACTCCCAAAGCCACTGCCGCCCGGTCACGTTGATTTCGAGGGAGCCGGGTTTTGACGTGATGATTTCGGTGTAATCGACCCATCCCCAGTAGAATATCGCCATGACGATGATGAACAGGACGACGGCGACGGAGACTTCCGTCGGGGTGTGGCCGGTGATGTAGGGGGTCGGTTCGGGAGTCACGCCCCGCCGGCGGTAACGCCACACGAAATAGACCATTCCAATCACGATGATGAGAAAACTGATCATGCTGACCCAAAAGACGAAGTCGTAGAGGGCGTCGATTTTCCCCGCCATGGTGGATGACCGGGGGAGTTCAAATATTTTGAAAAATTGAATCATTTATTTTTTATATTTCCGTCTTGCCAGACCGGCCACCAAAAAGGCCAATCCCAACACCGTAACGGCTCCCGCTCCCTTCATCAGATTCGTTGCGAACAGCGCGTATTTGCGGCCTTTGGGGTCGTAGTGATAACAAAAGAGCATCAGCTTATCAACCACATTCCCGATTTTTCCCTCGGCCGCCTCGAGCAGGGCCAGCTTTACGTCGCGCGGATTGAACTCGATGCCGTAGAGCGTTCGGGAAATCTTTCCTTCGGGTGTCAGAACGAAAATTCCGGCTCCGTGCGCGTACTGCTTCTGATCGGCATCGTATTTGAAGCCGAACCCCGCCTCCCCGGCGACTTTTTTTATGTTCTCCTCTTTGCCCGTCAGGAAGTGCCAACCGTCTTCAACACCCGGCCTCCCGTATTTTTCCAGATAGGCTTTTTTTTTCAACGCCGCCAGATCGGTGGTCTCCTTCGGATCGATGCTTAAGGTCACAACCTGGAAATTCTCTCCCGCCGTCCAGGACATTTGCGCCAGCGTTTGCAAAAAACCGTTGAGCAACAACCCGCAAAGATTCGGGCACTCGTAATACGCGAAAATCAAAACAACCGGATGCCTGCCGTCGAAAAACCGGGAAAGGGGGGCTTCTTTTCCCTCCTCGTCGGTAAAAGGGACATCCAGCGAAATTTGCGCTCCCGGTTGCTCCGTAATGCCGACCGCCTCCAACTCAACGGGAATCTGTTCATCCGCCTCGGCAGTGGAAATTCCAAATTCCAAGCACCAAATTCCCAACAAACAACAAACTCCAAAATTCAAAAACTTTTGAACCTTGAACCTTGAACCTTGAACTTTTTTACCCATCATTGGTGATGATGCAAACATTGTTCCAACCAGGGATCTTTCACCGCCACCGTTGAAACTCTTTTCAAAAATCCTCCCACGCACAGGGAAAAAATGCCGGCAAAACCCAAAAACATCCCGATTTCCATGAACCCGAAAACCGGTTTGTCGAAGTGGGCCGGAAAGACCATCCAGTAGATGTCCAGCCATTGGGCCGCCAGAAACCAGAAGGCGACAAACATGAGCCAGCCATCTCTCCTCTTGGCCGGTCGCGCGACAAGAAGAAAAAACGGAATGACAAATTTGACCACCATCAACGCCGTTGAAACCGGCTTCCACGCGCCGCTGACGCGGGTGATCATGTAGGGGGTTTCTTCGGGGAGGTTGGCATACCAGATGAGCATATACTGGGAGAAAGCCACGTAGCCCCAAAAGACCAAAAAGGCGAACATCAGCTTCCCCAGGTCGTGCAAATGATCGTCCGTGACAAATTCGGCAAGCATCCCCTTCTTCCGGAGCGCAATGACCCAAATGGCCATCATGGCCAGACCGCTGTAGAAGAGCCCCGCCCAGCAATAAACGCCGAAGATGGTCGAAAACCAGTGGGGGGCGAGCGACATCATCAGGTCAACCGCGACCAGCGTAAAGGTGACGGCGAACAAAAGAAGGAAAGGGGCCGAAATTTTTGTGTTCAAAAGCGTCAGACGGGGATCGCCGCTTTTGTCCTGCCTGATGGAATTCCTGATCATCCAGCCGCCAAGCCCCAGCGCCACCGCAAAAAGCAGAATTGCGCGAATCACAAAGAAGGGGACATTCAGGTATCCTTTTTTCATGCTGAGTATCGGGTCATGTTCCACCACGTTGAGGTGCGTCCATTCATAGAGATGATGAAGCCCGAACAGGAGGACGACAAAAAGAACGACAGCAACAGGAAGGTAGGCGATAAAGGCCTCTCCCACGCGGCGCACCGTAACACTCCAGTAAGAGGCGGTGATGTGCTGGAGGGCGGCAAAGAAGACGCCGGACAAGCCCAGACAAAGCCAGTAGAAATATTCCAGGAGAAAATTGGACCAGGCGCGGTCGGGCCCGGTTTTGAGTCCCACAATAAAAGTAATCAGGCCGACTGCGACAAAAGCGCCGAAAAGGGTCTTTAGTTTTCCGGATAATTCGAATGATTGAGGTTTTGGAATCATGGATAGGTTCCCTCATTCAATGCTTTTTTCAACGCATCGATATCAGCCTGTGTTGGATGAGCGGCGCGCCCAAGGGCGCGCACGTAATGCGCCACCGCCCAACGGTCCTCCGGCGGAATTTGCGTGGCGTAAGGACCCATCAAATTCTGTCCGCGCGTTATCACGTGATAAATCCGCCCATCGGACCAGTCGGTCACCTTGGCGGAGGTAACCGCCGGGGGGCGCGGGAACTTGGGGACAATCGATCCGTTTCCGTCCCCTTTGGAACCGTGGCAGACGATGCAGGTGTTGTTGTAAACCGTTTGTCCGCGCAGGATGGTTTCCTTTGTGCGCTCAAGGGGATTTTTCAGCTCAAGGCCGGCCAAATCACCCTGATCAGCTGTATAGGGGTAGGGGTCGAATCCGCCCGGAATCGTTCCCGGGGGAGGGGTTCGCATGGAGGCCTCCTGAGCCTTGACGGAAACCTGGTCCATCATGTCGGGCATGAACTCAAAGGTTGTCTTTGACCCGTCACCGCAGGCAATGACGCTCGTCATCGCCAGGAAAAGGACCCCGTAAAAGCCGCTCTTAGGCAACATTTTTAATCTCTTCCGCATCGCACTCCTTCAACAGGTGACGAAGTTTGGCTTCGTCAAAATAAGGGTCGTTTTTGTCGACAAAAAGTCCAAAACGATCGTCCGTAAACCGGGGATCAAGCGCCGGCAATTTTCGATTCGGGAGCCCGCAGGTGATAAAAAGAATCAGTACGGTCGATACGCCGCCGATCAACACCATCGACTCGAACGTGATCGGAATAAAGGCGGGCCACGAAACAAAGGGTTTCCCTCCCACGTTCAAGGGCCAGTCAACGGCGGAGGTCCATGCCTGAAAGAGAAAGCCGAGACACCAGCCGGTTAAACTCAAAATGAGGGTGGCATACGGAATCCACGACCGCTTCAATCCCGCGGCATGATCGAGTCCATGGATGGCGTAGGGGGTGAAGGTGTCCAATTTTCGGATGCCCGCCTGTCTCACCTTCTTCACGGCGGCAAGAAGCCGGTTCGGGTGATCAAAGACAGCCAGAATTCCTTTTTCTTTTTTATTATTCATCGCTCGTGTCTTCATCTTTCCCCCTCTTAAGATAAGAGGGGGTCAGGGGGAGTTATGAC
>JACQOY010000135.1 GCA_016207765.1 Deltaproteobacteria bacterium
GAGAGGGTGATGTTCTTCACCTTGAGCGGGGAGATAAACTGGTATTTATATCCATGCGCGATGGCATATTCCCTGTTGAAGTTGAGGGGATTGGTCTCCATGAAGGTGGTGACAAACTCAACGCCAAAGGCCCGGGTGATGGTGATGCCGCGGGGATGGCAAAAAACCTCCCCTTCGTTGAAATCTTCCAGCACCCGGCCGTACTGGGGATATTTCGCCTGGTCGATTTTTGCCGGCATTGAGGGGCTAAGTTCTTTGAATGGGGGATAAGGGATTTTCATTTTTTCAGTTTCTCCTCAAGCAATGATCGGGCGATAACCCGGAGCGCCAGCACATCCTCGGCCCCTTCAAAAATGGAAAACACCCGGGCATCGACAAAATAACGGCTCACCGCGTATTCCTCGGCATAACCCATGCCGCCGTGCAACTGCATCGCCTCGCGCGTCACCCATTCGGCCACTTTACTGGCATAAAATTTCACCAGCGAGGCTTCCATCACCCCTTTTCCCTCATCCATCAGGCGGGCAGAATGATAGGTGAGCTGGCGCGAGGCCTGGATGATGGCGGCCATTTTTACAAGCTTGTACTTGGTCAGCTGATAGTTGAAAATCGGCTGTTTAAAAACGCTTCGTTCGTTGGAATATTGAAGGCCTTTTTCAAACGCGGCCTGCATAACGCCCAGTGCGCGGGCCGCCGTCTGCAAACGGCCGCCGGCAAAGCCTTCCATTTGAAGATAAAACCCTTTCCCCAGCCCCGCATCGAGGCCGATCAAATTTTCAGCGGGAACAAAGTAATCCTTGAACGACACTTCAAAGCTGTGCATGCCGCGATAGCCGATGGTGCCGATCGCTTTTCCGTCAATGTGGCCGCCTGATGGCTGGCCACCAGGTGGCTGGCCACTAAGTGGCTGGTCGTAGCTGAATTCGTGGCCATCAAACGACGGTTTTTCGGCAATCACGATGCTCAAGCCTTTGTGGCCCTTGGAGAGATCGGGGTCGGTTCGCACCAGGATCATCAGCAAATGGGCATAACCGGCGAAGGTGGCCCAGGTTTTGGTGCCGTTGATGAGCCAGCCCCCCTCTGTGCGGGTGGCGGTTACTTTCATGCCGGCGACATCGGAACCGTAATCGGGTTCGGTCACCGTGACGGCGCACATCTTCTCGCCCGAGGCCAGGAGGGGAAGCCACTTTTGCTTTTGTTCCTCTGTTCCCCCTTTAAGAAGGGCCTTGGCGAGAATTTCGGGCCTGGTGACCAGGCTTCCGGCGATGCCCAGCGATCCCCTGCTTAATTCCTCGGTGACGATGATCATCCCCATGTTGTCCGGCTTGGTGTCATCCTGAAATCCGCCGTAGCGTTGGGGGATGGAAAGGCCGAAACAACCGAGCTCTTTAAGGCCATTGATGATTTCCTGCGGGATCAACAGATCGTGACGATGGACTTTTTCGGCAATGGGCCAGACATTATCCTCGGCGAATTTTTTGAATGTGTCGCGGATCATTGTCTGATCTTCGGTGAGCCCGCTGTTTCCCGCCCCTTTGTCCCGGAGGAGCTCCGCTGTTTTTTCGTACCGGGCGGGGGAAAGGGTGTCGGTGACAAAAGAGATGATTTCGTTGTTCCAGGCCGTTTCCAAAAGCTCGTGCTGGGTCACTCCGAGCCTGAAGGCGTGGGCCGACATCTTGTTGGCCACATCGGCGAGGGCGTCGCCCGCAAAAAAGAGGGCCAGTTCTTTTTGAACCTCTCCCCCCGTTTTGTCGGCAAAGGCAATGGTCTGCCTTGCCGCCGCCAGTTCGCTTTTCATCCAGACGATGTCGTAGGCGAGCACCTGATGCCGGTCGAGCTTTTCGACGGAAACGCCCCCTTTTTCGGCTGTTTCCCCGGCAAGGTGGTCGAGCAGGATCTCGACGGAGGCCTCGCTCTTTTCAACCAGGGATAAAAGTTTGGATTTATCGAAGGTCATAATTTTGTATGTTTCCTTCTGTGGCAAAACACCACGAGTCAAGTAATTTACATACACCAAGCCCTTGCGACTTACACAGCAAAAAACGCCCTTTCCGCCGCCTCGGGGAGTTTTTGACCGCTCAGGTGTACCCTCTGCGCCAGTTCCCAGTAATAACGATACGTGGCCCGGTCGTGAAGATCGCCCGCGAACTGGATGGGACCCCAATTGTTCTTTTGCGCCTCCAGAAGAATTTCACATCCCTTGGTGACCAATGAATAATCGGGGGTCATGGCTTCCACAATGGCGTCGATTTGCGTCGGATAAATCGACCACATGCGGAGGAAACCGAATTCGCTCCGGGCGCGCGCCGCATCGGCCTTTGTCTTCTCGAAATCCTTGAGATCGAGGGTTACGTTGTGCGCCGGGATAACCCCAAAGGCCAATGCCGCCGCCACAACCTCGGCTTTGGCGCGGACCAAAAGGGCATGTTCAAACTGCCCCGGCGATTTCATGCATTCTTCCGGAATGGCGCCGTGGTGACCCGAAATAAAGTCCATCAGCCCGAAATCGAGCACCTGCATCCAGGGGAGGGCGGCAATTTCGAACGCGTCTTTGAGCGCCCCATGTGTTTCGATCAGGCAGTGAATGGGGATTTCCCGTTTGATGTTCGCCTTCTTTGCCGCCTCTTGAATAGTGGAGACCATTTCGGCCACCTGTTTGACCGATGTCGGCTTTGGAATGGTAATGTAGGCGGCGACGTCCCCGCATCCGGGAACAACGATATCGACATCCTTTTTCCAGTGCGCATGGGTATAATCGTGGATGCGGATGCCGCTCATCTTATGCTGATTGAGCGGCCCTTTTTGGATCGCCACGATCATTTCGGCGTGTTCCTTCTCGCGCCCCGCGGGGGCGCCGTCTTCGCAATCCATGGTGATGTCGAAGACCCCCCCTTTTTTATTCTGGAGTTCCAGGGCCTTGGTGATCAGTTTTTCCGATCCGGCAAAGTGTTCGCAGGCCGGAATAACGGGAAACGGTTTTTCCCCTTTGAACAGGGCCTCTTTGGGATGGGTCAATTGGCTCATTTTTTCTCCTCCGACAATTCGATCAGCACGCCGCCGGTGGATTTGGGATGAACGAAGGCAATTCGCTTTCCGTGCGCGCCGATACGGGGTTTTTGGTCGATTAGTTGGACTCCTTGCTTCTTCAGATTTTCCAAATGGGCGTCGATATTCGAAACCTGCAGGCAAATATGATGGAGGCCGCTACGCCCCTTCCGGTCCTCCAGAAATTTCGAAACGGGACTATCCGGCGCCGTTGGAAAAAGCAATTCCAAATTCGTTTCTCCCATGCCGAAAAAGGCGGCACGGACCTTTTGATCGGCCACTTCTTCAATATGTTCCGGCCCCTTGCCCAGAAGGTTTCGGTAGAGGGTGATAGCCGCATCCAAATCGGGGACGGCAATGGCTACATGGTCAACCTTTTTAAATGACATGATTTTGACTGTTTCGTTAAATTAAGACCCACGTTGGTACTACGGCACGAAAGAACTTGTCAAATTCAAATCATTCTGCTTTACGAAATGGCATGGCCATCAAGCAAAAGCTTGTCCGGACGCTTCGTTTCAGAAATACGCAGAAGATCGGGGTCTTGGCCAAGCTGATCTCACAGATGAGTTCGCTGGGGGCCGATTTGGGTAATATTGCCACGGTTTCCGTCGGTGAGCTTTATACCATCCGCAACATCAGCATTATCGTCAACGACGAGGCCCACTTAAAACAGATTATCGACTCGGTCAAACAACTTCCCGAATGCCAGTTGGAAGCGGTTGTGGATGACGTGCTGGAGATTCATCAGGGGGGAAAACTTTCTGTTTCGCCAAGCCACCCGGTCAAGACGGTTGAAGACCTCTCAAAAGTCTACACGCCGGGGGTGGCGAGCGTCTGCCGGTTGATCAAGGATGATCCTTCACAGGCGGAGAAATACACGACCATCCCGAAAACGGTGGCGATTGTGACCAATGGAAGCCGGGTGCTCGGGCTCGGGAACATCGGGCCGGTTGCCAGTATGCCGGTCATGGAGGGAAAGGCGGCGCTTTTCGCGCAGTTCTCCGGCATGCACATGCTCCCGATTCTGATCAACACGCTGGATGTAAACCGGTTCATCGACACAGTGGAGTCGATTTCCTCCACCTTTGCGGCTATCCAGCTGGAGGATATCCGGACCCCCGACTGTTTTGTCATTGAAGACGCCCTGACGCGCCGCCTGAATATCCCCGTTTTTCACGATGACCAGCATGGAACGGCCACCGTCACCCTGGCCGCCCTGATCAACGCCACCCGTCTCGGGGGGCACGATTTGAAAACCTCAACCGTCGGGCAGATCGGATTGGGGGCGGCGGGAACGGCCATCGGCCGGTTGATCATGAAATATTCCAAAAAGCCGGTTTACGGCACCGACGTCAATCCCGACTGTATGGCCCGGTTCAAGGAGTTTGGGGGGCATCCCATCGGGCTTGAGGAATTGATGAAAAAATGTTCGGTAATCGTGGCGACAACCGGCATCGGCGGCCTCATCAAGCCTTCATGGGTGCAGAAGGGGCAGGTGATTCTGGCCTTGTCCAACCCCCTCCCCGAAATAGCCATGCGCGACGCCCTTAACGCCGGGGCGGCCTTCGCCAGCGATGGAAGCCGGGTCAACAATCTTTTGGCCTATCCCGGCCTTTTGCGCGGCGCCGTGCAGGCGCGGGCGACCAAAATGGTTCCCGAAATGTTTATCGCTGCGGCGCTGGCAATTGTCGAACATACCCCGGCGCAAGAGTTGATTCCCGATCCCCTCGATCCCCTTCTTCACGATGCCGTCACCAAGGCGGTCGCCAAAGCGGCCATCAAGGCGAAAGCGGTTTAAAACGTCAGCACGCGGGCCGAATCGCGGACAAGTTCACGAAGGTCTTTCATGGTCGAGAGGGGGCACAATTCGGAACTTTCTTTTTGCCGGAGTTTGAGACAGGTCCCGCAGGCCAGAATCTTTCCGCCGTTTTCCAGAAACGCCGTCATTTGTTCCGTGACCCTCCATTTCGGGTGGTTTTTTTTGAGGTAGTTGATCTTCAATCCCGGTATGATTGTTTATGACCCGGACATGTTCAATGTTCTTTACAAATTTTCAGTTCCCGATTGAAGGCCCACATCGGTCATGTTAGTCTTTGGTTATGGGGCGTACGCGGACCAGAATGGCGGTGTATGTAGCAAGATCCTACAAAGAAGCCGAGAAATTCAACCGAATTTTCTGGCTCAAGGCGGGCCCCGCAGCGCGCTTTGCCTCTGCCTGGCGCATGATCACAGAATTCCATCAAAAGATAAGGGGAAAACGTGGAAGTCTGCCAAGACTACGAAGATCTGTTCAGAATATTAAACGCTCACGGGATTAGGTATCTTGTAGCCGGGGCCCAGGCCGTTATCTACTATACGGAACCCCGCTACACGAAAGATCTGGATGTGTGGGTTATTCCCGAGATGAACGATCCACGGAATGTTATGCGGGCCCTGGCCAATTTTGGCGCCCCTCTCAAAGGTCTTTCAAAAGATGACTTTGATAACGGGCAACTGATTATTCAAATTGGCGTCGCACCGGTTCGTGTCGATATTTTGCTGGATATTGAAGGGGTGGATTTTAAAAAGGCGTGGAAGAATCGCAAACGGGCCCGTTACGGGAATGTTCCCATCAATGTCATGGGAATTGCCGATCTGATCAAGGCAAAAAAAGCGGCCGGCCGGCCGCAAGATATTGTTGATCTGGAGAAACTGATCAAGGTTAAGAAGAAACAATAATCTACGGCCCTGTTAATAAATCCCTTCCGAGATCGGACTCAACCCGGCAGGGTGGTTTTTTTTGAGGTAGTTGATGTCCTTGATGAAATCTTCGCGCTTGTAATAGGCCTCCACCAGCTTGCCGGTATCCATCCGGATGGCGTCGCATGGGCAGGCCTCGACACAGTA